>JBATHN010000290.1:0-4499 GCA_049666885.1 Desulfobacterales bacterium | reverse complement strand
TGCCGGCCATTGCATCATCGATCAGCTGAATGGAGATTTCCTCCAAGACTATCAACGGAAGAACCATTTTGGGAAAGAGAATGGCATCCGACAAGGGCAGAACGGGAAGCGTTTCCGGTATGGCGTCAGCTCCTTTTTCACCGGAAGATTGCGGATCTGGCATAGTGACCTCCATCTTTCATGTCTCTGATTTGTACAGGCTTCGGCATCGCGAAACCACCTGGATACTGTAGAAAACGATTATTCTTCGGCAATCGGGACTCGATAGCGTTCCCGCGCTGGCTGTTTGGCCAGCCGGATGGTGAGAAGCCCATTGGAATAAGACGCGCTGATACTGTTCGCGTCGACCGCCTCCGGCAGGTAAAGGACCCGTTCAAAATGGCCGTAGTTGATTTCCGCCAGGCGATAGGTCGCCGGACCGGCCGAGGGGGGTGGACGGCGTCTTCCGCTGACCTTGACGGCCCGCCGCGTGATTTCTACCTCAAGGTCTTCTTTTTCCAACCCCGCGATTTCGGAAATGATTACAATTTCTTTGGGCGATTCGATCATGTCCATCGACGGCAGCCACAGGCAGTCGGAGCACCTGAAAAGAAGATTGGCGGAACGATATAAGTCCGTCAGGTTCTTGTCGACCGCGGCTTCGATGGCATCCGGCTCTTCACCGAAGCGAATTTTTATCAGTTCCATTACGACTTCCCCCTTCATGTTGCGTTACTTAGGTCGATCGCGCTTTATTCGAGTACCCATAGTTAGTTTCCGTCCATAAATGGCCCTTTTCCGCAATTTCGGCGTCAATCGGCGGAATCGCTTGTGCGGCGTACACGAGTACGCCTCCGCGCAATTCCTTAATTTCCTTGAACTTGCTGAAAATTGCTCATTTCTGGATCGGAAACTAATCAGTGCCCCTGATAAAACCGTGGATGAGCACTAGTTAGTGGCTGCTCGCCACAAAAGCAAGTTGAAATTTTTTCCCGCCACCTAACCCCGGACAGATCGGCATCGCATGGCCGGTCAGCGATTCTCGGTGAACCTGAACCTGGAACCGGGCAACCGGGTTTTAATGTGATCAACTGTTTGTGCGCATTAAAACCTGGTCACCCGACGTCATCTATAGGATCCTTATTATCACCGAGAATTTCCGACGGCCGGCTGTGGTAGTTGACAAAATGAGCACTTCGAATTAATGAATAAAAAAATCTGTGCCATTCTCACGGTCTGAATGACAAACCGAAACGCACAGGCCCGCTGGCCGTGCGTGTTTTTTTTACCGGCGTGGCTGAAACCGCCGGACATGTGCCACTATGGAAGCAGACTGGATCGATCACCATTCCAAGAAATCCCTGCAGCGTCTATTACCGCGGCTTTTGGATGTTCGGCGTATCAATATGCTGCGCAGTATCATATTGAGCATCGGCACAATCCTTGACACCGAAGCGGCGCTGCAACTGGGCAGCTACGGGTTCGTCTGGCTGGATTGCAGCGCCCCGGCCGACACCGGAGGCAACCGATGACGGCCATCTGGTCTTACGTCCTCATGATCATCGGGTTTGCGCTTTTGATCAAAGGCGCGGATGTTTTCGTCGACGGCGCGGCCTCGGTTGCGCGTCGGTTTCACATCTCCGATCTTGCGATCGGCCTGACGGTCGTGGCGTTCGGCACCAGTGCTCCGGAACTTTTCGTCAACCTTATCGCCGCCATCCGGGGCAACACCGACATTGCCATCGGCAATGTCCTGGGGAGCAACATCGCCAACACCCTTCTGATCCTGGGGATAGCCGCCGTCATTCGGCCGTTGTCGGTCTCCAGAGGAACGGTATGGCGGGAGATTCCGTTCAGTCTGTTGGCGGCGATTGTGCTCGGGTTGATGGCCAATGACAGACTGATCGATTACCGCGATTTCTCCGACATTTCTCGCAGCGACGGATTGGTGCTGCTGTGCTTTTTCATGATTTTTCTCTACTACGCGTTCACCGCCGCAAACGGCATCGAGGGGCCGGTTCAAAATGTCCCTGCCAAAACATATGGGTTGCCGGGTGCATCGATCCGATTGGTGGCCGGCCTGGTGGGCTTGAGCCTCGGCGGCCGCTGGATCGTGGCAGGAGCGGTCGCTGCGGCTGATCACTTCGGAATGAGCCAATCGGTGGTGGGGCTGACCGTCGTGGCCGTGGGGACTTCTCTGCCGGAACTGGCCACCTCGGCCGCAGCCGCCTATAAAGGCAAAGTCGAGATGGCCGTCGGCAATGTTGTCGGCTCCAATATTTTCAACATCTTTTTTGTCCTCGGTGCCACCGCCACCATCACTCCCCTGCCCTTCAAGACCGAGAGCAACCTCGATGTCGGCATGACCGTTTTCACCGGCCTGCTCCTGTTCGGTTTCATGTTCAGCGGGCGCAGAGGGCGGGTCGACCGCTGGGAAGGGGTGCTCGCCCTGATGATCTATGCCGCTTATATCGGCTACCGGATCGTCGGCCGGTGACCCGCTAGCGCGGATCCCTATGCGAATACGAAAAACTGAATTCCACCCGCTATCCGACACATAAAAATCAATCGTTTGACACGTGGTTTTTTGGTTCTTGCGGTTTTTGCGCACATTTTGATGCGCTTTCATCCTGCCGAGGGAGCCGGAGGTTGCTTCGATTGAAGCAGGCGCAGCTGTTTGAGGCGGTTAGCGAGCCTTGCCCCATCGCCATAGCACACATGACGGACACCTCCGCGGCCTTCAACCGGCAGCGGCCTTTTTGTTCAAAACCGGGCCTGCGATGGGGTTAGGCCCGCTTGCCGCCGAGTTCTGCGCCGCATGAGACCGAAGCAACCGCCGGCGACCCACCGGGCAACTGGTAGTTGGAAAAATATGGTCGTAAAAACCGGAAAGACCGGTTATTTTTACCGTCCGCCCAAGGCGAGATCGTAGAACAGGCCACGGCGTTCCATCAATTCGGTGTAAGTTCCCGATTCGCCAATTTGACCGGCCTTCATGACCATGATCCGGTCAAAATTCTTGACGGTATCCAACCGGTGGGCAACGGCAATCATGGTCGCGCGGCCTTTCCAGTGAGTTTCGAGCAGACCCTGGATCCGTGCCTGCGATTTGTTGTCCAAGGCAGACGTGGCTTCGTCCAGGATGAGCACCGGCGGCTTTTTGAGCAGCACCCGGGCGATGGCCAGCTTCTGGCGCTGTCCCCCCGAGAGCCGATCGCCCCTGGTGCCGACCTGAAACTGCATGCCGATTTCGAGCACCTTTTCTAAGATCTCCTCTTCGATCAAAAGGCGTATGATGCTCTGATTGATGCTTTCTTCGACCTGGGGGTTGGCCGCCTTGAGGCGACCGAAGAAAATGTTGTTCAGGATCGAAAACGAGCTCAAATAGACGGTTTTATGGAAAAAGGTGAAGGCTGCCGGTCGGTCTGCAGAAATCTTCTTTTTGAAGAAAGGCCTCTGCCGGAGAATCTGGCGGGTGAGTGATAGCGGCACACCCACCATCTTGTGACGGCCGGGAACAAATCGCAACGCCAGCTCCAGCAGTTTTTGCTGATCTGTCGCCGTCAACTCATGTGACGGCACCGCTTTGAGTCGTTCGTTGATCTGCCTGATCTCGCTATATTCCACCGGTTCGAAGGGCGCCGACGCCAGAAAAAATTCGTCCGGTAAAAGGCTGCCGAAGATGTCCACCGCGCGGCGGCAGATCTCTGCTCCGAGATCCAGCAGCGGTCGCCACAGACCACTATCCTGTAAAGACTGTCTGAAATAGTCGTTCGTGGCCAGATTTTCTTCTCTGAACGCCTCCTGTTGGGCAAAACCAAACGTCAGGTTTTGGGCGATACTGGAATAGTAGAGGTAGCGGTCCTTAGCGAAAAATTCGACGATATCACCGAATTCGGCCGCATTCAGACGCTGGAATTTTTTCCGGATTTTCAGGAAGACAGGAAACAGATGGCCCTGCGTATTCGAATCCAAGGTCGTATTGAGACCGAATCGCAGAACGTCGGTAAATATCCCGGTCTGCTGAATGACCTCGATCATGTCATCGAGACCTGGCATCTGCAATGCGGTCGCGGCGGCCTCCGGGCTGTTTTCGGCCTGGCAGGCATAGAGCAGGTTTTCCTGAAACGTACCGTTGAAAATGTAGGGGCTTTGGGAGACGAAGCCCACGTTGTGGGCCACATCTTTTTTAGTCAACTCCGCAACTTCATGTTCGCCTATACGGATGCTTCCCACGGTGTACCTGGCAAGCTGGCCGATACAGCTGACCAAAGTGCTTTTTCCGCTGCCGGAGTGTCCAACCAGGGCAAGGCTTTCGCCCGCCTGCACGACCACATCGATGTGATCCAGCAACCGGATGCCGTCATCGGTCACACAGGAGAGCCCGTCGATCTCGATTCGATTCTCCAGTTGGAACGGCAGCCGGTTTTCGGGATCAAAACGATGTTCGGGAAGCGCATCAAAATAACCCAACGTCCGATAGTAGCTGACCGATGCGTCCTGGTAATCCTGATAAAAGT
>JBATHN010000289.1:0-3311 GCA_049666885.1 Desulfobacterales bacterium | reverse complement strand
GAACGACTCCGGCCGGCTGCTTGAAAAAATCGAGATTGCCGGGCCGGGCTTTATCAACTTTTACGTTACCCCTGCGGCCTGGCACCCGGTCCTGCTGGAAATTCAAAAAACCGATCGGCGCTTCGGTGCCTCGGATTTGGGCGGAGGCGAAAGAGTTCAGGTGGAGTTCGTCAGCTCCAATCCGACCGGCCCACTGCATGTCGGACACGGCCGCGGCGCCGCCGTCGGTGACAGCGTGGCCAATATTCTGGCGTTTTGTGGCTACGATGTGCAGAGGGAATACTACATCAACGACTCGGGCCGACAGATTCAAACCCTCGGACGATCGGTATTTCTCAGATACCGCGACCTTTTTGGAAAGAGCGCACCTTTTCCCGAAGACTGTTACCAGGGGGATTATATTCGCGAGATTGCCGTGCGCATCAAAGAACAACAAGACGACGGCTTGCTCCATCGAGAAGAAGACGAGGCCGTCATGCATTGCGCGCGGGCGGCCGCCGGCGATATAATGGAGGGAATCCGGGAAGACCTCGCCCTTTTCGGCGTATCATTCGATGTGTGGTTCAGCGAACAGAGTCTGTATGATGCCGGAGAAGTGGACCGCATCCTGGCCGAATCCAGGGAGCACGGCATCATCTATGAAAAAGACGGGGCCCTGTGGTTCAGGACCAGTGATTTAGGGGACGAGAAGGACCGGGTGGTCGTTCGCCAAAATGGCCAAACCACCTATTTTGCATCTGATATCGCCTACCACAATGATAAATACCGGCGCGGATTTCAACGTGTCATCGACGTCTGGGGCGCGGATCACCACGGCTACATCCCCCGCATGCAGGCAGCTATCGAAGCCTGCGGTCACAAGCGGAATCAGTTCCAGGTCATTCTTGTCCAGTTGGTCAACTTGTTGCGGGGCGGGCAGCCGGTGGCCATGTCGACCCGAGCCGGTGAATTCGTCACGCTGCGCGATGTCATCGACGAGGTTGGCAAAGACGCGGCCCGCTTTATTTTTCTAACCCGCCATTATGAGAGTCCCCTTGATTTTGACCTGGAGGTGGCCAAACAGCAGACGAACGAAAACCCGGTCTATTATGTCCAGTACGTGCACGCCCGAATTTCAAGTATAATCCGCAAGGCAGTCGAAAACGGCATGGAAGACGTCCAATGGGATGAAACCGCCATCGCGCGACTCATGGAGGTCGAAGAAATCCAGTTGATCAAAATCCTCGCCCAATATCCCGAGACGGTTGCCGCCAGTGCGGAAAAACTGGAACCGCACCGCATCACCTTTTTCCTCATGAATCTGGCGGCGGCTTTTCATGCCTATTACAACAAACACCGGGTGTTGTCGGAAGACCCGGTGCTGAGCCGCGGGCGGTTGGTCCTCGTGGAATCGATCCGCAAGGTGATCCGAAACGGTCTGGCGCTGCTGGGGGTTGACGCACCCGACAAAATGTAGCGCTTCCCAGGTTTCCTTTGACACGAAAATAGAATGTAATACGGAAAAAAAGGTGGGCATCTCCGCCCGGATGAACGGTTTCGAAAGACGGCCAAAACTCGCCGCCAACTGGCTCTTAACCCGGACCAGTCCCGTCTTCAAATTCGGAAATGGATCAATGCTTTAAATGAAATCGTGGATGGGCAATCGTTAGCACAGTGGTAAGTAACGGCAAACAAAAAGCCGCGGGAAAATCCCCTCCCCATAACAGAAACCGTCGAATTGCTTGGGGACGGTATGGTGCGATTGTCCTGATTGCGGCGTGGATGTTCGGCCTCGGCGTATTGGTGGGACGCGGAACGGCTCCGGTGAAATTCGATATTCAAAAGCTTACCAGAGAACTCGAGAATCTCATCGCAGCCGATGTGAAGAAGCAGCTCGAGCCGGTTGAGTTGGAAACCGCCGAAACGAAAACCAAAACCGAACTCGAGTTTTACGAGGAATTGAAAAAAAGCGGACCGGTTGCCCCTGATCCGCCACCGCGCAACTCTTCAAGGCAGCCGAAGGAAAATCCGCCGCCTGACACCGTATCTCGGGAGAAGGACTCTCCTCCGCTCGAACATAAAGTGCCGGCCGCAACGACTGCCTCAAAAAAGTCCGTAACCAAACCGGTCGGACAGTCGGAGGGCGAAAATCAAAGACCGGCGAATGCGGCCACCGACCGACCGTTGGATAATACCGGGAATGTGACGATTCAGGCGGCCTCTTTAAAGGACCTTGCCGAGGCAAACGCAATGGTGAAGAGATTGAAGGATCGGGGCTATCCGGCCTATAAAACCATTGCCGTGGTCCCCGGGAAAGGGATCTGGTTTCGCATTAGAGTCGGTCGATACAGCAGCCGGGAATCGGCCGGTGATGTCGTCGGAAAACTGAAAAAAGAGGGGTTTAACCCGATACTGGTGGAGGCGAATTAGTTTCCGTCCATAAATGGCCCTTTTCAGCAACTCCCCGCCTGCTTCGGGACAGGTCGGCGTCAATCAGCGGAATCGCTTGTGCGGCGCACAGTAGTACGCCTCCGCACGATGCCGCCGATTTGCTTGAACTTGCAGAAAATTGCTCATTTCTGGATCGGAAACTAATCAGTGCCCTTAATGACACCGTGGATGAGCACTAATTAGTTTTCGTCCATCAACGGCCCTTTTCTGCAGTAGAAATGATAAACGTATACCGCTGAGAGGTGTGTGTGAAAATTACCAAGAAAGAAATTTTGTACGTGGCCAACCTTGCCCGACTGGAAATCGATGCAGCCGCCATTGAAAAATTTGTCGATCAAATCGGAACGGTCCTCGATTATGTGGATCAGCTCAAAGGCGTGGACACTGAGGGTGTTCGGCCCACATCCCACGCTATTTCACAGACCAACGCCTTTCGGGAAGACGAGCAAAGCGGTCACCTCGACCCTGCTGCGGCTTTGAGCAATGCCCCCGAAAAAGAAAACGGAAGTTTTATCGTACCGAAGGTGGTCGGGTGAGTAGCGGGTTGCGGGTTTCGAGTTACGGGTTACGGGTTGCGAGTTGAGGGTCACGCCTATCGGCGATGCGGCTGATTCGATCGATAGGGAAGATCAAATCGGTTCCTTGTAATTTCATCTATCACGGACATTTCCGCCAAAAGTTTATATTAAATTATAGGGTTATGAATTTGAATGAGAAGCGTTCGGTACCAAAAAGGATGAAGTGATGAATCTTAACGAATTAACGATTCACCAGGCCCATGATCTGCTGCGGAAGAAAGAAGTTACTTCAGAGGAAATCACCCGGGCCATCTTGGAGAGAATCGATGCGGTAGAAAACAAGGTGGGGGCCTTTTTGACGGT
>JBATHN010000288.1:0-2444 GCA_049666885.1 Desulfobacterales bacterium | reverse complement strand
CGCCATGCTGGTCAGTATCTCCTTTATCTTGCTTGTGTCGCTGGTGATGAACGCCATCATTACCGAGATCGGCAGGCAATTATCCCAGTGGATCGGAAAGCTGGCGGTGTATCTTATGGTCTTCGACGCCATGCTTTTAGATCTGGGCGCCACCACTGTGCTGTTTGCCATGTATTTCCGGTATCTACCTGATGCTAAAATCAAATGGCAAGATACCTGGTTTGGTGCACTTCTGACGGCGGTCGTTTTTACCGGCGGTAAATACCTTATCGCCATTTTCATCGGCAACAGCGAGGTGGCTGACCTCTATGATGCTGCCGGCAGCATCCTTGTGCTGATGCTCTGGGTCTACTATGCGTCGGCCATTTTTCTTTTCGGGGCGACCTTCACGTTTACGCGCGCCGAGCTGATGAGCAATGGCCGAGAGATGGGTGAGGATGACGCCGGAATCAAATTGTAAGAGCATATAGAGAGACGAAGATGAAAAGCATATCACGAGAGCGCGATCGGATGTTTCTAAAACTCTTCCTCAAGTCGTCTGTTACTGACGTGACCGAAGAAGAAGTGATCTACTTTCGTGATCACCCGGACCAAATTGAGGAAATTACCGCACCGATCAATGTCCACAAGTTGTTTCTTTGGGCTGGCGCACTCCTCGGGATAGCATGCGTTGGTCTCTCCAAGATTCTCAAGTATTTTCAGCTTTTCGCCTCTATGTCCGAGGGCTTTCGCGAGTTCGTGATTGATATCGTGTTCGAGATCGGTGTCGCACTGATCGGTGCTGCCGTCACTGCCTATGTCCTGGGCATCTTGCTGAATCAACAGCAGGAGAACGCGACGATGTGGCGTGAGGAGATCCGGCGCAGAATCAGGGCATTAAAAGTATCAGGGTGAGCGGTACCGGTTTTCAAAACAAGATAAAACCTTCGGATCCGTAAAGCACTATTGCTAACGGTTCCACCGACATAACCTCTGAGCCTAAGGCGCCGATGGCGAGAAATCCAACTGGATTCAGACCATCCCCGGCAAAAGAGGGTTCATCATTCTGCGCGCCTACGGACCGCTTGTGTCGTGCACCGACAAGACTTGGCAATACGTGAAATCGAGCGGGTTGAGTCACTATATTGACCACATAGCTGAGTCAAAAAACGGTTATGAGGAAAAAAGCTTTCGCCAAAATTAACCATATTTTCACTCTCGGAGAAACCCACTCGAAACCAGTGACCTGGAGAAAACCGTGATCGCATATGCAAAGAAATTAATAGGGACCCTATTAACGATAGCTATTGTTCTAATGCCCGGCTTGGGGCTGACCCAGGAACAAACCCAGGCAGACCAGGCCCTCGCTGCTAAACAGGAATTACGCGCTACAGCGCCGGATCTGGCCGATATCGTCCCTCTGGCGGCAAAATTGACCACCCGTTTGGCAGAACTTGAGAACAAAATCAAGGCTGCGCCGAATATTTCTGCATTCGAAAAGAAGTACGACGGTATCGAGACGGATCTCAACGATCTCGATGGGCAGCTGGAACGATTAAAGCGCACGAAAGGGTTTAAATACAACAAGCTTGTAGAGATCAGGCAGGCCATCGATAACGAATATGATGCCTACGAAGTCGTCAACACGCCCTTGAATAAGTCCATTCGCCAACTGGGTGAGTGGCGAAGCCAATGGGTGGCGGAGAAAAAAAAATGGAATGAATGGCAGTCTTCCCTGCAAAAAGATGGCGAATTCGATCAACTTGAATCGACCTTTATAAAGGCCAATGACACCATCGATTCGGCAATAGACCTTGTTCTTTCACGGCTGGAAGCGATGCTGATGGTGCAGGAAAGAGCCGGCAGTCTCCAAGAGAGGCTCAGTGCGCTTACCGTTGAATTGGACGCTCTGATTCAGGTTGAACGGCGCAGCACCCTGCTCGACGAATCTCCGCCATTGCTTTCGATGCGATTCTTTTCTCAATTCACAAGCGGCGAGTTATGGTCCGCGGTGATAAATGGCCTGAAAGAGATCTCATGGCTCGACAGACGAACCTTTGCCCAACAGGGATGGATCGTTCTCTTCGAGGGGTTTATTTCTCTTTTCCTGATCATCACCATCTATCGAAACCGGGTGGTTTTAAACGAATCTGATCGCTGGAGGTTTCTGGCTGCCCGACCTTTCTCCGCCGGAATTTTTTTAGGCTACATGTCGATGTCACTCATTTATGAATATCAGGCGGTACCCGGTTTATGGAAACTGGCCAATACGATGATTGCCGGAATTTCATTTGCCCGTTTAACGGGGGGCTTGATCGAGGCGCCCTGGAAAAGGCATTTCATCAATGGACTCATAACCCTATTGATCATCACCCGACTGCTGGATGTACTTGGCATTCCCCTTCCTATTTTCCGTTTATACACATTTTTGGCATCCATGATCAGCCTGTTTTTCTGTCTACGTT
>JBATHN010000287.1:0-1824 GCA_049666885.1 Desulfobacterales bacterium | reverse complement strand
GAGATGGTGGCGATTTTATCGAAGAGGCTTCTGAGGATGATGAAGCCGACCAGCGAAAAAACCAATACCCCCATAAAAAAAACCGGGACGTAACGGTCGGTGAGGATATTGTACTTGTAGCCGAAGTAAAGAAAACCGAAAACGGGAAAGAGGAAAAAAAGGCCGAAGATGATATTGAGCTTGTAAGACAGGTTCTTGTCCTTCAGGGACCCTTCACCCAGCCATCTGTTTAATCTCATTTCCTGATCCTCTGGCGGGCGAAGCCGGCCGCTGGTCTAAATCAACTCGAGTTAAGACTTCAAAATTATACCCGAAAACGCCGATTTCTTCAAGAACTATGGATTCTTGCGGCCCTTGACTTTACGGGCTTAGTCGCATATAGGGCCAGTCGTTTCAATTGCGTTGCCATCGACATCCATTCCGGTTGCGCGCCCGATTGGAAAATCTATCACGACAGAAAGGAACCTGGAGCGTGGAGCATATCGCGACCATTTCCGCCGAACTCAACATAGCGACGAAACAGATCGACGCCGTTGCCGATCTTCTCGGCCAGGGCGGTACCGTGCCGTTCATTGCCCGGTACCGCAAGGAAGCCACCGGCAGCCTCGACGAGGTTGCCATCACCGCCATCCGGGATCGGCTTCACCAGCTCGAGGAGCTCGACGGCCGCAAAGCGGCTGTGTTGAAGTCCCTTGAAGCCAACGGCCACCTTACCGACGAGCTGAAAGAGCAGGTGTCGGCCGCACCAACGCTGGCGGTGCTTGAAGATCTCTACCTGCCCTTTCGGCCCAAGCGACGCACCAAGGCCACCGTGGCCCGCGAAAAAGGCCTGGAACCGCTGGCCCGGGAAATCCAGGAACAGAAGGGTCTGGATCCGGCGCAACTGGCCGCCGCTTACGTGGATCTGCAAAAATGCGTCGAATCGGTCGAAGCTGCCCTGGAGGGCGCCCGCCACATCATTGCCGAAATCATCAACGAAGACCCCCGGGCACGCGAACGCATGCGTGGGCTCTATCTGCGCAAAGGAATCATCCGGAGCAAGGTGGCCACAGACAAAGAGACCGAGGGGGCTAAGTATCGCGATTATTTCGACTGGAGCGAACCGGCGGCAACCGCACCCTCCCACCGGATTCTGGCCATGCGTCGCGGAGAGAAAGAGGATATTCTCAATTTGACAATGGCGCCGCCGGAAACCGACGCCTTGACCCTGCTCGAGGATCTCTTTGTGAACGGAGACGGCCCGGACGCCGCCCAGGTGAGATCGGCGTTGAATGACGGCTACCGGCGGTTGCTGTCGCGCGCCATGGAAACCGAACTGCGGCTGGCCACCAAACAACGCGCCGACGAACAGGCCATCCGCATCTTCGCCAGCAATTTGCGGCAGCTGCTGCTCAGTCCGCCGCTCGGCGCCAGTCGCGTGATGGGAATCGATCCGGGCTATCGCACCGGCTGCAAAATCGTCTGTCTCGACCGCCAGGGCAAGCTGTTACACCACGAAACGGTTTACCCCCATTTGACCGAGAGACAGGATCGCCAGGCGGCCGAAAAAATTACCGAACTCTGCCGTCGGTTTTCGATTGAAGCCGTTGCGATCGGAAACGGCACGGCGGGTCGCGAAACCGAGGCCTTCGTGCGTAAAATCGACGCTCTCCAGACCATTCCGGTCCTGCTGGTCAACGAAAGCGGCGCGTCGATTTATTCGGCCTCTGAAGCCGCTCGCCGCGAGTTCCCGGACTTGGACCTCACCGTGCGCGGTTCGGTATCGATCGCCCGGCGCCTGATGGACCCGCTTTCCGAACTGGTCAAAATCGATCCGAAATCGAT
>JBATHN010000286.1:0-5114 GCA_049666885.1 Desulfobacterales bacterium | reverse complement strand
ACTGCTGGTCAAGGGGGGTGACCCGCTGGCATTCGAACGCCGGTATCATTGCTGTTATGCCAGCCGCAAATACCGGTACAGGTACCGCCACACTCACGATGAGATAATGAGCCGCTATGGGTATGTTATGCAGGAGGTCGTGCAGGTGCCGGGTGTTTTCAGCAGTGCCCTGGGAGATATCGGTTACATTTTCAGGTCACCGGAAATGGAAGAAATAACGACGGTTGTCGAGTTTATCCACGCTCTGAAAAACGAATAAAGGAAATTCGTCATTCTTCGCTGCGGGCACGGATCAGCAGCAAAGGCCGGTCGATCTGATTGAGGATCCCCGCAGCGACGCTGCCGTAAAACGCGCGCGATAGACCGCTGCGCCCGTGGCTGGCCATGGCGATCAGGTCGACGGCTTCCCGCTGGGCAACACCGAGAATGGTGCTGACGACTGGTCCGATTTCAGCCAATCTTTTTGTCTCGAAGCCCTTTTCCCTGAATTCTCCCTCAACAATCGCCAAATATGCCTGGGCTTCTTCGATCGCGCTTCGGCTCCTGGACAGGCTCTCTTCAGGCTGGATCGTTTTATAACCATCCATGATGATGACGGGCCTGACAACCTGTAAAAAGATGACCTCTGAACGGTGCTGCAGGGCAACCTCTTCGACGTGCCGCAGGATCCGTTCGGCTCGACTGGATCCATCGAGAGGGACGAGGATTTTTTTGTACACGGCGGATCTCCTTGAATCATAAAAGAGTTCGATTAAATGGTTTAATAAGCAATTAACGTACCAGCCGCTTGAACAAACATAACATGTGATTTAAATGTGTTGTGATTAGAAGGTGGCCAAGAGGAAAGCCGGAAATGTCAAAAAAGCTGACAAACTGGAAAACCTTTTTCCAACACCGGTCACGTACCCAATCGGTTTTTAAGCTTGACCTTAATGAACTGAAATTATATAATAATCAGCAATTTTTACGAAAAAAATGAGTCTGCCGTAATGATCCATACCATCGCGGATGCGGCTTTTTTAATCCTCTACCGGTCTGTTTATTAGCATTATGATTAAATGGCGACAGTGGTTGAATTTTTCACGGGATACTGAAGCATCGTTTCCTTACGAATGCGCCGACACTCTCATTTCGCCGAATCAGCAGTCGATTCTTTTCTTGCTGGAGAAGGCTCTCGATGAGCGCTACAGCGTTTTCTGTAAAATCAGACTTCAGGATTTGGTGCGGGTTAACTCCGATCTTTCGCCCGGGCAGCAGAAGACTGCCATGAAGCGACTGACTTTTGAACCGCTCGACCTCGTGATCTGCGACAAAAAAAACGCTTCCATCCTCGGGGTCGTGCTACTCGACGACGAGGGGGCATCTTCGGAGAATGGTCGTGTTCGCCGGGAAACGGATGTCGTTAGTGTTCTGGCGGCCGCCGGCATTCCGGTCGTTCACCTGAACGCCTTAAAAGCCTATAGCCTCGAGGACATTAGGATCGAGGTGTCTCGTGCGATTTTCCTGAAATGGAAGATAAATAATGCAGCTCAACTTTCGGAACCTGTCAAAGATAATGGTATGAGAAAAAATGGCGGGTTTGTTTCCTGTCCCCTCTGCGGTGCTCCGTTCGTCAAACGTATCGCCAGAAAAGGTGCCTATGCCGGAAAACACTTTCTGGCCTGTTCGAACTACCCTCAGTGCAAACATGTGCGGCTTATAAAAGAGAGTGCAAGCCTGCGTGAAGCCCAGAGCTAGGTTGAGTTTCACATTTTTCACATCTTTCTTGACTCGCCTTTTTACAGGTGTTTGCCCTCCGCCGTCGCTTTTCACCTCCTCCGCACTAAACACTCACGGCCCTTCGGCCCACCATGGTGCATGAAAATGATGCGCCGGAGCCCGGATGATCGGTTGCGAACAGCGTCTGACTGTCTGAGTCGCCCGGGGTCTTAGACCGGACCCGATGCCGATACCGCATGAAGGGCACGACATTGGGGACAAACCCGCCCCCCCCTTTTTGAAGACTGGCCCGGTCCGGGCTTAGAACCCGTTGGCGGAGAGTTTCAGCCGTCTTTCGAAACCGTTCATACGGGCGGAGACGCCCACCTTATTTTCGAACTAAATATATGTCAACTCCTCGAAGGCTCATTGTAATCGGACGGTTGACTCTAGATTCTTCGCATGCAGGCGGTTCCACAGAAAAAATCCGAAACCGGCAGACATCCCCCACTTTCAGGTGCTCCGGGTCTTGGAGCAGGAATCGGTCTGTTGGCCCTTGCCGATTGGTGCCGATTGTTTTATGGTTAATCTCGTCAACAGCTCTGCTAATATTAGTGAGAGAGGCGACGGACGCCGCTATCACCCGCACACAGGAAAATTATATAAATCGATGAACTTTATAGACAAAATAAAACAGAGCGAGACGATCAAGGGGCTTTTCCTGGCTCATCTCATTATCTTGCTGCAAATCCTTGTCATCGCCATCATCTGGATGACGGTGGTTTTTATTGGTGGACTGGCTCGGTATCTGCTGTGGGTTCTTCTCGGCGGAGGCGCCTCCATCCTTATTTTGGCCTATGTATTATACCGACGTGCCAGAACGAGCGGGCGTGACCTCATCAAAAACCTAGATGTGTCCACACTGCAGGGACGTCCGTTTGAAATCCGTTTTCTTGGCGGGTTGATGTCTTTCAAGGTGGGTGATTCCGATCACTTGCCGGCGTTGGAACACAAAGTCAGTCGATCGGTAGCGCAGCTGGAAGACATGGAAACCATCCGTAAACGGGAGCTGGCCGAACTGGCACAGCTTTTGGCCGACGATTTGATTTCCACCGAGGAGTTTACCAGCGCCAGACAAAAAATCATGAAACCAAATTAATTTCTGTTAGAACGGCGACAACGGCACGGATGGATATTTCCGTTTAAGCGTGTCAAAATTAACGAAAAGGTTATGGCCAATGCTGCTCGAAAATATGGCTTATACAGAGGTGGAGACCTATCTGAACGAAAAAGATACTATTCTTGTCCCGGTCGGCTCCGTTGAACAACACAGCCCCTATGGATTGATCGGTACCGATTTTATCGTGGCGGAGGCGATCGCCCGAACGGTCGGAGACAACCTTAAACTCATGGTGGCCCCGACCGTGTGCTACGGTGTCTCTCCACACCACATGGCCTTCAAGGGCACCATCGCCCTGAGCCCCTCGACACTGATCACCGTAGCCGAAGATATCGTCCGGTCGCTTGTGGCCCACGGTTTTAGGCGCATCCTCTTCATCAACGGTCACGGTGGAAATATCGTGCCATTGAAAACAGCTTTCCGTCAACTCAAGGATGAGGGGCTTTCCGGTTACTTCGATGTGATTTCATGGTACACGGAAGCCGGTGTAAAGCAGGCGTGTCGGGAAGCCTTTGGAGACAACGACGGTCAACACGCCACCCCCAGTGAAGTGTCGATCACCAAGCACCTCCGGCCTTCGGCGTTCAACGGCAAGGCAGTTTTGGAGCAAAAGGTCGAAAAACCTAAATATTACTGGCCTTTGACGGCCACAGAAATGAGAACGTTTTTCCCGGACGGCCGGATGGAGTCCGCACCCTGGTTGGCGCGCGCAGAACTGGGAAAACAGATCGCCGCCAAGGCTGCTGAAGACTTGGGAATGAAGATAAAAGACATCCTGACCCTGAACGTCCTCTGATTACCGTCATTAGGATTGTTTCTTAATCTCTTCCAGGGCGTCGAGATCGCAAACATCGAAAGCCCGCCCGCAACCACCGCAGAGCATTTCGCAATCATCAGCCTGACGACCCCTTCGGCGTTTCAAGGGATAGCGGCAGTCGGGACATTTGAGTTCCTCTTCAGTCTCTTTGTTTTTTGGTGAATCCGTCATTGTCTCTCGCTTTCTTTAGAACCCCGTTTGTTGCAAACCGCACACCACAATTTTTGGTCGGCTTTATTTGTGTGCACATTCCCACCGATTCGATATTCGGCCAAGCGTACGGGGCAGGCAATTATCTGCCCCGTTTGGGTACCACTCTGATTGTTGCAGCCGGTTTTATGCAACCTTGTCGTAAACGCCGCGATAGTTAACGTACAGATCATACACTCTTCTTTTGAGCCGCTTAATTTTTTTAGAATCTTCAGGGCTTGACCATCTGGGCTCGCTGATCGAAAAGAGCGCATTGGAAAGTTCGTCGATAACATGCTCGGTGGCTTCGCACCATTCATCCGTGCAGATATGCGCCATATCGCGGGCCTCGGTGATATCTTTATCCAATAGATCGAGAGACTTTTCAAGTGCGTCGATGTAAGTTTGCCACGCACTGACCATCTCGGTCTGAATTTCGTCTTTCGGCATTGACATAGAGAACCTCCTTGGTAAATATTTTAGATACAATTATACCGAGTTACTTTTCAACAATAATACCGGGTAGAAAAGGGGTCAAGGAGGCCAACTACCGGTTGTGGTATTCGAGGTAATAGAGCGTGGCGCCGACCGGGGCGAATGAGAGCAGTAAAATATTCAGGACCGGCACCAGAAACAACAACCCGAACCCCAGATGAAACGGCAGGGTTTTCAGCAGGAATCTGAAGCGCTCCGAAAAGGGTTGCAACCGGCGGGCCGGCACCAGGTCGGTATTGTCCCAAGTCAGGAAGATGACGGCAACGCAGGAGGCTATCAGGGTCAGCAGTGGTCCCAGAGGCGTCAACCAACCCAGAACCATCAGCAGAAGAAGGATCAGGACCGGAAGGGTCGTTCGCGGGATTTCCTGTCTGAACAGAAAAAAGTACTGTTGCAGCAGCGGCATGTTCTGCGGGATCTGCTCCTGGCCGGAAACGAGGCGTTCGGTGATGCGCGACATGGCATCCATGATGATAACCGCGAACAGCAGTTGGGAACCCAAATAGGCCAGAATGACGGCCACCCCTGTCAGGAGTGCGGCCAACAGCCACGAGACCACATACCAGAGCCACACGAGCCAGGCGCTCTCCGGTCTGATCCAGATGAGTTTCAAGATCTCCTGGTGGTGATACAGAATGAAACCGGCCGCCAGTACGGTCAGCAAAACAACCAGGATGAGGCGAATCAGGCCGAGCATCAGCAGTCGTGGAGTTTTAATCGCCAGTAGCAGTCCGC
>JBATHN010000285.1:0-10303 GCA_049666885.1 Desulfobacterales bacterium | reverse complement strand
GGCTTCGACCCATGCGAAGGATGCGACGCACCCTGCCGGCGGGCCTGCCCCCAAGGCGCCTTCAACAACCAGATCTATAAAACGGAAGATTACGGTCAAAAGCGACTCCCGGGACGAATCGGTGTCTATTCCCGCCCAGTGTGCAAAATTCAAATGGAGTTGGACAACGACATGGCCAAGGAGCAAATCGTTGAAGGTTTCGATGAACCGGTCAAAATTATCAAACACTGCCGCAAATGTGAACTATCCTGTCCCGTGGGCAGGTAGCTAAAAGGCCCGGTTCGAAAGTAAATATAGTGAATTGGACGCCTGACATTGGAGAATGTTATACTCAGGAAGAAATAAAAGGCCCACCCCTTAAAAGTTTGGTCTTTGGTCCCTGAAAGGGGGTAAGCTTGCCTTGTCCCCAATGGGGACAAGTAACACTCAGTTGTCCCCTATCAATCAACACAAGCTTATCTGTTCCAAACACCGCTCTATAAATTCCTGGTACCCGACGTATTTGCGGATCCTCTTGGAATCCAGACCGACGGTATCCACACGGTACCCTTCAATCCAATAATGCTTGCCCCGATAGGGCCATTGTTTCAATTCTTTGGTTTTGCTGAATACCCGGATCGCTACCAGCCTATTACCACAGCACAGCCGACACTGACACCTTTGGCGCGATCCTCGCCATTAAATGCGCATGGTCCGGTTGAATATTCATCTCCAGAATCTCTATTTACTTTTTGCTGGTAAAACGCCCTGATGAAATTGCCTCCTTCTTGGCCGATATTCCTAATCAATATGCGGCGACGCTATTTGGGAACCCATGCAATATGGTATTGGCAGTGACATAGGATATGTGGTAGTTTTCTGCATTGACTCATTGCTATCTCATTTGACTGATGTCGCGGGGACAATTATGTTTCGAGGCAGCAGTGAGTCGTTCAAATGGCAATGTCCTTGAACTCTTACCATGCCCTGAGGACATATATTTCAATGTTCAATTAAAACGATCAACGTCAAAAAAACCAACCAGGAGGATACCAGATGATTCTTAAAAGTTACTTTCCGCTGATTGTGGCCGGTTACGTCGTGGCCGTCGGACTTTTTTTCCTGTCGACGGCAGTCACCGAAAACGGTTTGATTACGCCTGATCCCGGCGGTCGGCCAGTTCTGCTCGCCCTTTCGATCGCCTTCGCCGCTGCCGGCATTGTGTTCGCTCTAATGTTTTTCAAGGGTCGCCTGAAAAGGTCCGGCATAACGGTCAAAGATGTGCGCATGGATGCCGTGGCAAAGCTCAATGCCGAAGCCATGTTGGCCGATATCGCTTTGAAAGACACCGACCCGGATGTTCGTCTGGTTGCCCAGAAGCGGCTGGAAGAAATTGCCAAATAGGATCGGGTAAAGGTCGCGTCTGAGGCCCGCAACACCATTTGCTGTATTCGGCCCAGGTTCATGTATTGACCTGGCAGCCGGCTACATGGATAGGTTCACCGAGAACCGCTCGATCGATGGTACCGGACTTGACTAAAACTTGAAACAGGCTCATAGTCCGCACACGGACCGGTACCGGCAACAGGGTGTCATCGGTCTTGGCGGTACCGGCCCTCGTTCACCTGACGGCCACGGGAGGCTGCCCATGAAATTCACGCAAACCAGAAGTGGACGCGCCTTGATCCATATGCTGATCACCCTCCTGGTCGTCATCGGCGCCCTGACCGCCATCGCCGTATGGCACGTCGACCTGTTCCGCAAAATCTACCTGATCGATACGAAAACCGTCGTGCTCAACGGTTTCATTCTTCTGCTTTTCTTTACCGGTCTGCTTCAATTAATCAGGGCCGTCGCCCATCTGAGCCGCGAGGAAAGGCAGGTGGAAAGATTTGCGCACGACAAGGAAGCCCGCCGGTTTTTACCCGAAGAGCTGTTACCCACTTCTCTCATCGGTCGACGCTACTACACCATCAGAAGCCTCTACGAGCGCAAGGTGCCGATCAACCACGGCGCGATTGCGGCCATCACGGTGGCCGAAGAATCGCGACACCTCTCCTATCCCAGGTTCGTCAACAACGTGCTCATCCTGACCGGCGTCTTCGGTACGATCGTCTCGCTGATCTACGCCCTGATCGGCGCTACATCCGTCCTCCAGACCAATGCAGCCGGTGAGGGTATCGGGGTGATGCTGCTGGGAATGAACACGGCCTTGAACACCACCGCCACCGCAATCGTCTGTTTTTTTCTGTTCACCTTCTTTTACCAGCGACTGGCAGACCTCGAAACCTACGTCCTCAGCCGGGTCGAGGAAGCCGCACTGGTACACATCATTCCGGAATTCGCCTTCGATTCCGAGGCGGTCAACTACAAAACCGAGCGGCTGGTCTCTGAACTGCAGCTGTTGGTGGAGGAAATGAAAAGCGGCACCGATTTCATCCGTGACTCCCTGGCCGGCATCAACAAATACAACCGCGCCTATCTGGCGAGGATCGCGGCCCTTGTGGCCCGCCAGGACAACCAGGCCGAACAGACCCAACAGGTACTCGGCCAGCTGGCAAAAATCGAGACGGTGCTTAAAAATGGTTTCCGGCTGAAGGAATAGATCGGAACATGCACAACTTCGACAACTTCATCGATCTGCGGCTCAATCGTCGTCGCCAAAATGACGACATCTCCCTCTGGCCCAGTTTCACGGATATCATGACCGTGATCCTGATGATCTTCATGCTGACCATGATCGTCGTCATCGTCAAAAACGCTAATCTGGCCAAAGAACTGATCGTGAGCCAAAACGAGACGCAGAACCTTCAGTCGGTGCTGGAGGAGACCCGGACGGACCGTGAAGCGCTGAAGATCGTGATCACCAACCTCGAGGAAAAATTGCGGGCCCAGCAGATGGAAATCATCCTGCTGGGCGACGAAAACAAGGTCGTGCAAAGCACTCTGGAAGCCAAGGTGGCCCTGATTTCGGCGCTTCAGAAACAGTTGTCCGGAATCGAAGCCGATGCCGAAAAACTGGAGCGCCGACTGACGGCCGTCGAAGCCGAGAAAGAGGCCCTCGCGTCACGCTATGAGGCGCAGGTAAAAGCGATCAGCGCTGAAACCGAGCGCCAGATCGAGGAATTCAACCGCAAGTTCGCGGCCCTTATGGTCCGCCTCGGGGAAAAGGAAGATCTGATCGTTGCCCTGAATACCGAAAGAAGAGACCTGGAACTCACATTGGCGAAACAGCGCAAGGCCTACCTGGTGCTCGAAGACAAATACCAGCGTTTGATACGCCCGGCCCGCAGCCCACTGGGAAAGGAAGTGGTCACCGTTCAATACTCCCGCCAGGACGGCCAGTACCGCATCCTCTACAAGGAACCCCAGAGCGACGGTTTCGAACCGGTCGGTCGGGAAGAGCTGCAAACCCGGCTCGACCGGCTCAAAGGCCGCTGGCAGGACAAACTCTATATTAAAATCGTCATCCCGGAACAGAGCGGGTTATCGTACAACGAAGCCTGGAATTTCACGCGTGATATCCTCTCCCGCTACGACTACTACTACCAGGAAAAAGAGCGTCCGGAGGCAACCGAGGAGCGGGAGTGAATTCGGGGCCGGCGTTTTAGGTCGGTTTGAGTTGGTTCGATTTGAATAGTTTGCGTCCGCAAATAGCTTTCAATACGCCTTTCATCGACAGCAAATCGGCCGGGAACTGCAGCGAGAAGTATAATTCGTCCTCTTTTGGTGTTTCGCATAAATTGACGGGGCTTTAGCCGTCGGTCGATGCAATCGAGATCAATTATTTTGGCTTCACGACGGCTGCCTGGGCCACCGTCTCGCGAAGCTCAGCTGATCCCGGGTTGCTGACCGAATTCAAGATGAGAATGTCCGCGGGTGTCACGGGTTTGCCGTAGTAAGCGGTGTTCCAATCGTCGCGTGTCGAAATAACGGACCCGTCCATTGAGACGCCGCCATAGAGCCCTTTGGAGAGGGCAAACGAATAAATATCCGCCATGACGTTCGACTTCGCACCCGCGCCGACCGGCCCCACGGCGAGAGCGAGATCACCCCCGAATTTGAAGGATGAAGCGAGCAGTTTATCGACGGCTTTCTGAGTCCGTATCAGCATGAGCACTTCCGACGCCTCACCGCCGATCAGCAGACCGAGGTTAAACGACCCGATAGTGTAAAAAGCCGGCTGGCTCCACTGGCCTGTCGTCGAATCCTTGACGAGCAGCAGGCCGCGACCACCAGCCCCCCCGATGATAAAGCCCCCCCTCAGCAGACTCGGGATAATCAGCAGACCCCTGACTTCGTGGAGGTGATCCCGCACCCAGGACATGCTCTCAGCCCGCATGAAGTCGTTGAAAGTTAGGCGCGCCGCATCCACGAAATCCTGCTGCGCACTCGTACCGGCAGCTGTTGCAGGAACGGTAGTCCCGGCAATCAGCGCGTTCATGGCGACAACCCAAAAAAGTGTGAAGAACCTGTGGCGCACGTTTTTCATTTCGAAACCTCCTGAAAAAAGATAAAAAATTTGTGACGAATCGGATTTTCTTGTTAACCGGCCCCTTCCCGACCCGTAATTCCTACCAACCTTGGGGGTCAGCCGAATGGCTTTTCGCAATATTCTATATACCTTGACCGTTTTGTGAAAAGTAAAATATCCGCGTTACACTTCGCCCCTCGTCACTGCGGCGAACTCCAGGTGCGCCTCATTTATCATAATTTGCAAGCCTTTGTCTCGAATTCATGCCGGAACCCTATACATCGGAATTTCTTACAGGTCCATCAACTTTCGAGCACGGTATGAGTTCTGAATCAATTTAATTTGTTTTTCCGGAAAAGCAACATTAAAACAACGATTGGTCGATTCGGGCAATCGCTCCCGGGATGGCATCCGTTGCCCTCCCGATGAAGCCGAATACAATATAAATACGATTTATCAAAATCGTCTTGACATCGGTTGTTTATCGGTGTTATCGAGAATGTTTTTATCCGGCACACGACTGTCGGCTGGATCCTTGCTCCGGGCGGGACCCGGGGCTTGATAACCACAAGGAGGAACAAGGATAATGCGAAGGTACGAGACGATCGTCATTTTGGATCCGGATATTTCCGAGGACGGGCGAGCACCCGTGTTCGATCGCATCAATGACACCATTTCCCAGGGAAATGGCTTCCTGGTGCTGCGGGACGATTGGGGAAACCGCAAACTCGCTTATGAAATCAAGAAAAAACCCCGCGGATTTTATACCCGCTTTGATTTCTGCGGCACCGGCACCATCGTCGATGAAATCGAGCGTTTCTGCCGGATCGACGATCGGGTCATGAAGTACTTGACCGTGTTGATAGATGAAGCGGCGGATGTCGACAAGCTCAAAGAGGAAGCCGAACGCGCCGAGAGCGAGAAACGAGAGGCCGAAATCGCCGAGAGCGAGAAAAAGAAAGCCGAAATCGCGAAGGCGCAAACCGCTGAAGAAACCCCTCCTTCAGAAGTTCCGGAAGCAGAACCGGAAACGCCGGCCAAAGCAGCAGAGGCTATGACAACCGAAGCCCCTGATACCGAAACCCCCGATACCGAACCCGGGAAGGAGGCGTAAAGACATGGCACCCGCATATAAACCCAGGAGTGGCGGCGCCCGCAAAAAAAGAATCTACCACCGACGCAAGGTCTGCCGGTTTTGCGCCGACAGCAGCCTCCAGATCGACTACAAGGACGCGAAAAATTTAAAATATTTCATCACCGAACGGGGAAAGATCATTCCGCGGCGCATATCCGGGACCTGTGCCAAACACCAGCGCCCCCTGACCCTTGCGATCAAGCGCGCCCGTGCCATCGCCTTGCTGCCGTTCGTCGGAAGCCTGGACTAGCAGCGACTGCCGATCTGCTCTGCAGGCTGCCTCACCGGAGAAGAGGACCGTGGCCCTGATCGGCTCCGTTGAAACACTCAAAGATTTGGCAATCGGGATCGTCATTACCAGTGTATTGTTCGCCATTACGCTTCAATCGCCGGTTCTCGGGTTTTTCTGTACCGTTATCATCCCACTGCCGACAATATTTTGTCGCGCCAAACATGGCCGAGGGATCGGTATGGTGGTGCCGGCGATCTCGCTTTTGGCGTTGGCCCCACTGCTCGGCGGTATTTCGATCGACCTGCTCTATTTCTTCGAGCTGGTTTTCTGCGGTTTCGTCCTCTACGAGTTGTTCGTCCTGAGGTTGTCGGTCGAAAAAACGGTGGCGCTGACCTGTGCCCTAACCCTTGCGGTCGGTTTGTTCATTGTCCTCGTGTACAGCTCGACGACCGCCGCCGGCTTCGACCAACTGGTTTCAGGCTACGTCCGCAGAAACCTCGAGGCGTCGCTTAGGCTTTACGAGAGCATGGGGGTTCCGGCCGACGCCATTCGCCCTATTGAGGATGCACTCGACGGCATACAGTACGTTCTGGTTCGCATCGTTCCGGCCCTATCGGTATCGGCGGCCCTTTTTCTTTCGTGGACCAGTCTGCTGCTGGCCCGGCCGTTGCTGAGAAGTTACCGTCTGTATTACCCGGACTTCGGACGACTCAATTTATGGAAAGCGCCCGAACCATTGGTGTGGAGCGTGATCGGATGCGGTCTCATGCTGCTGATTCCCGAACACACCGTCAAGCTGTTCGGCATCAACGGTCTACTGATATTGATGACGATTTATTTTTTTCAGGGTATCGCCATCATTTCGTTTTACTTTGAAAAAAAACGCTTTCCGCGTCTGTTGCGGATCGTTTTGTACAGTCTCATCGCCCTGCAGCAAATCGTTCTGTTGGTCGTTGTGGGCCTGGGTTTTTTCGACATGTGGTTGAATTTCAGAAAACTGGGAGTCGAAAAAAAAAATTGACTCCCACTTGTCTCGAGCACGATGTGACCGGAACGCCGCCACCAGGCAGACGGCACATTATTCGCTTATGGAGGTTTAAATGAAGGTCTTGTTGACAGAAACTATCGACTCGCTCGGCATCATCGGCTCTGAAGTCAATGTGGCCAAGGGCTATGCCCGGAACTACTTGATCCCGCAAAAAAAAGCGCTGGTAGCGACACCGCAGAACCGCAAGCAACTTGAGCAGGTGAAAGCAAAATTCGAACTTCAAATAGCCAAAGAAAAGAACATAGCCGAGGAGATGGCTGAAAAGCTTCAAGGCGTCACGGTGACCATCCCGGCCAAGGTCAGTGAAGAGGACCGGCTCTACGGTTCGATCTCCGTACGCGACATCATAGAAGCGCTCGACAAGCAGAACATCACGGTTGAGAAACGGATGGTTTTGTTGACCGATCCGATCAAGCAGATCGGCACCCACATGGTTCCGATCCGGGTTTACAAGGATGTCGAACCTGAGATCACTGTCGAAATCATACCGGAATCCTGACATCGAGTCCGTATAAGTCCACGCCAGTGTCTCGGCAACCGGGGCAGCACTTCCCGATGTGCCCCCCCGATGGGTACCCGTTTATCCGCAGGGCAGCAACCCTTCTTCCACACCGCGTCACGACCGTCGATCGGAGGTGGTCAGCCCCATGCCAGAAAGATCCCAATTCAAAGAAAGCGACCCTTCCCTGGTCCACCTGCCGCCACAAAACATCGAGGCCGAGGAGTCGCTCATCAGTGCCATCCTGGTTGACAATCACACCCTGTTGGATGTTCTCGAAATCTTGTCGGCCGATGATTTTTACAAAACCGTCCATCAAAAAATTTTTGCCGCTATAACCGAGCTTTTCGGCCGGAATGAACCGATCGACCTGGTTACCCTGTCCAATCACCTTAAACAGCTCGGCCAACTCGATCAAATCGGCGGCCCCGCCTACCTGTCCCATCTGGTCGATACTGTGCCCCTTGCCGTCAACGCCCAGCACTATGCCAAAATCGTACACGACAAAGCCAGCCTGCGACGGCTTATACAGAAGGCGGGCGACATCGCCCGTCGTTGCTACGAAGACCGCGGTGATGTCGAGGAGGTGATCGACTTTGCCGAGGCGTCGATCTTCGAAATATCGGAAAAGAAGGCCCACCAGTCCTTTCACCCGCTGAGCAAAATGATCGAAGACAACATCGACTTGCTGGAGGAACGCCAGGGAAACAAATCACTGATCACGGGGGTCACCACCGGCTACACTCTCCTGGATCACAAAACTTCCGGCTTCCAGAACTCCGATCTGATCATTCTCGCCGCCCGTCCCGGGATGGGAAAAACGGCCTTCGCGCTGAACATCGCCCGAAATGCCGCGATGGAGGCCGGCGTGCCGGTGGCCATATTCTCTCTGGAAATGTCCAAGGAGCAGCTGTCGATGCGGATGCTCAGCAGCGAGGCCCGGCTCGATTCGACGCGCCTGCGAAGCGGCTTCATCAGCCAAGAGGATTGGCTGCGGATTACCGAAGCGGCCAGCAACCTGTCCAATGCACCGATCTTCATCGACGATTCACCCGTGCTGACGGCCATGGAGATCCGTGCCAAGGCACGCCGGCTCAAGCTGGATAAAAATGTCGGTCTGATCATTATCGATTATATTCAGCTCATGCAAGGCCGGCGTTCAGCCGAACGCCGTGAGTTGGAGATCTCTGAAATATCCAGGGCCTTGAAGGCCCTGGCCAAAGAACTCAATCTACCGGTCGTCGCCCTCTCCCAGCTCAACCGAATGCTCGAACAGCGCAGCGACAAACGGCCGCAGCTCTCCGATTTGCGCGAATCCGGCGCCTTGGAACAGGATGCCGATGTCGTAACCTTTATCTACCGTGATGAGGTCTACAACAAGGATGAGAATAATCCGAACAAGGGCAAAGCGGAAATCATCATTTCGAAACAGCGCAACGGCCCGATCGGCATGGTTCCTCTGGTATTCCTGAATACCTACACCCGTTTTGAAAATCCGGCCAGCCAGGACAATATTGTTCCGTTTCCCGGATAAGGCGGCGAAACAGCCATGAAGCGGCTCCATGGAAACATCGGCGGCCTCAAGTCAAGTCAGACGCGCCGGCTCGAAATGCTCTATCGACGCCGGGTCCCTCCCGATCAGGTCATCACCTTCGAGCTGGCCCGCGAAATCTCGAGCCTGTCTTACGAAGGTCGACGTCAGGTCGGCCTTCTGATCGACCGCAGCGGCAGGATCGTCAGTGTTATCGTCGGCGATCATCAAAAAATCGTCATCCCGGATCTCAGCGAGTACCGTGTCGCGCCGGGCCGCCTGAGGGGCCTGCGGTGTCTGCACACCCATTTAGACGATGAGCCGCCGACCAAGGACGACCTGACCGACCTGGCCCTGCTCAGGCTCGACCTGATGGGTGTCGTCACGGCAGTTGGCGAAACCGAACTCCCCCGAGTCTACCTGACCCACATTCTTCCCGGCGCACCGGCCGAGACTCCCTGGCAGTTGCTGCCACCCCATGCGGCCAACGCGCTGAATATCAATTGCCTCGATCTGATCAGGGCTCTCGAGGACGAACTCGCCCAAATGCGCTCGCTTCATCGCGCCGCACGCGGGAAAGAGCGCGCCCTGCTGGTCAGCGTCACCAGCGCCTCGGGCCGGAAGGCACGCGACTCTCTGAACGAGCTCAGAGAGCTGGCGGCCTCCAGCGACATAGAAGCGGTCGATGCCATTCTCCAGCACCGCAAGCAGGTCGACGCGCGCTTCCTGATGGGCCGCGGGAAGGTGGAAGAGCTGACCCTTACGGCACTCAACCGCGGTGCGACCATGATCGTCTTCGACCAGGAATTGAACCCGTCTCAAATCCGCGCGATTACCAACCAGGTGGACATCAAGGTCATCGATCGCACGATGTTGATCCTGGACATCTTCGCCCAGAGGGCCCACTCGCGAGAGGGCAAGCTTCAGGTAGAACTGGCGCAGTTAAAGTACATGCTGCCCCGTCTGATCGTCAAAAACACGGCCATGTCGCGCCTGACCGGCGGAATCGGAGGCCGCGGACCCGGTGAAACCAAACTGGAAATCAATCGCCGAAGGGTGCGCGACCGGATCGCGCAGTTGGAAAAAGCCCTCGTTCTCGTCCGCCGCCAGCGTAAACAGCAGCGTGCCCGGCGAAGCAAAAAGCGGCTGCCGATCATTTCCATAGTGGGCTACACCAACGCCGGCAAATCAACCCTGCTGAACACGTTGACCAAAAGTCGCGAGTTGGTCGAAAACAAACTCTTCGCCACTCTCGACCCCTCGAGCCGGCGTCTGCGATTCCCGCGTGACATCGAGGTGATCATCACCGATACGGTCGGCTTCATCAAAGACCTGCCGCAGGATCTGGTGGTCGCCTTCCGGGCGACCTTGGAGGAACTGGAAAACGCCGACCTGCTGCTGCATG
>JBATHN010000284.1:0-4447 GCA_049666885.1 Desulfobacterales bacterium | reverse complement strand
CCGCTGACGTGATCCTGCAAAAAGCAGAGCGGTGCGGGTTGACCGGTGTCCAGCTTCATGGCCGCGAGACACCGGCTGCAGTCACGCAGCTTAAAAATGAGGGTCTAACGGTGATCAAGGCCCTGTTTCAGAAAAGGGAACCATCCTTTCAGTCGATCTCCCGGTACGGCCCGTCGGCCTTTCTGCTCGAGTGTGGCAGGGGGCGATTGCCGGGGGGTACGGCCCGAGTCTGGGATTGGACGGACGCCAAAGCGATTGCGGCGAATGCGCCGGTGATCCTTGCCGGTGGGCTTACCCCTGAAAACGTCGGTCAAGCCGTAAGACTCGGCCGGCCCCATGCCGTCGATGTCAGCTCAGGGGTTGAAGTCTCCCCGGGCAAAAAGGATCTGGCAAAAATCGAAGCGTTTGTTTCCGCGGTTGCCGGCATCGTTCCAATCGACACTGACGAAAAAACAAGGAGGATTTTTCAATGATACAGCCAGAACCCCGTCCGGACGCCGACGGACATTTTGGACAATTCGGCGGGCGATACGTCGCCGAGACGCTCATGCCGGCCATATTGGAGCTCGAAGAGGCGTACACCCGTATAACACCTGGGCAGGAGTTCCAGCAGGAATTCCACCGCCTGTTGAACCATTATGCCGGACGGCCGACACCCCTCTATTTAGCCAGCCGCCTGACCGAATCCCTGAAGGGTGCTGCCATCTATCTCAAGCGTGAAGATCTGGCCCACACTGGGGCTCACAAGATCAACAACACCCTGGGGCAGGCCCTGCTGGCCAAGTGGATGGGCAAGAGCAAGCTGATTGCCGAAACCGGGGCCGGACAGCATGGAGTGGCGACCGCCACCGTGGCGGCTCTTTTCGGTATGCAGTGCCGGATTTTCATGGGCACCGAAGACATCGAGCGACAGGCGGCCAACGTCCAGCGCATGGAACTTCTCGGTGCCGATGTCGAGTCGGTCGGCAGCGGCAGCGGCACGTTGAAGGACGCCATGAACGAGGCCATGCGCTTCTGGTCGGCCGCAGTGTCCGACACTTTTTATGTCATCGGTTCGGTGGCCGGACCGCATCCCTATCCGGCGATGGTGCGGGATTTTCAAAGCGTTATCGGGGATGAAGCCCGCCGCCAGATTTTAGAGCAAACCGGTCGGCTGCCCGATACGCTGGTGGCCTGCGTCGGCGGTGGCAGCAACGCCATGGGACTCTTTTATCCGTTCTTGGGCGATCCGGTCGAGATGATCGGTGTGGAGGCCGCTGGCAAGGGGATCGACAGCGGCAAACATGCGGCGACACTCGGCAAGGGGTCGGTCGGCGTGCTTCACGGTTCCAAATCCTACCTGTTGCAGGATCAGGATGGCCAGATCACCGAAGCCCACTCCATTTCGGCCGGTCTCGATTATCCCGGGGTCGGACCGGAGCACGCTTTTTTAAAGGATATCGGTCGCGCCCGGTATGAGGCCGTCGACGACCGGCAGGCACTGGCGGCCTTCAAAACCCTGTGTGTTCTAGAAGGCATCATCCCGGCTCTGGAAAGCTCGCATGCCGTGGCCCATGCCATGCAGATCGCGCCACACATGCCCCCCGAAAAGGTGATCATCGTCAATCTCTCCGGTCGGGGCGACAAGGATTTGGGCATCGTGTCCTCCCAACTCGAAAAGGAGAGAAGATAAGATGAGTCGCATCGACGAGACCTTCGACAGGTTAAAGAAAAAAAATGAAAGCGCGCTGGTGGGCTTTGTCACGGCCGGCGACCCGAAACCGGACGTATCGCTGCAGATTCTTGACGCAATGTGCCGGGCCGGTGTGGATGTCCTTGAACTGGGCGTTCCTTTTTCCGATCCGACCGCCGACGGTCCGGTCATCCAGCGCTCATCGGCACGGGCGCTCGAAAGCAGAACGGGTTTGCAGCGGGCTTTCGAGATGACCCGCCGGCTGCGGGAGCGCTATAGTCTGCCGATAGTGCTCTTCAGCTATTACAACCCGATCCTTCAGTACGGGACGGCAGCCTTTTACCGCAGCGCCACCGAGGCCGGCGCCGACGGGGTGCTGGTTGTCGATCTGCCGCCCGAAGAATCGGCGGAATTCACCGATCAGTGGGCCGGCAACGACCTGCACCTGATTCGGCTGATAGCGCCGACCACACCGCCGGAGCGCATGCGTCGCATCGCCGCATCGGGTTCAGGGTTTTTGTACCTTGTGTCCAAAACCGGAGTGACGGGCAGCGACGGGCTGAACACGGTCGACATCACCCAAAAAATGGCCGATCTGCGTGCGGTGACCTCACTGCCGATTTGTGTGGGCTTCGGCATATCGACCGCGGCCGATGTCGCCGCAATTGCCGCCATAGCCGACGGGGTGGTCATCGGCAGTGCATTCGAACGCACCATCGAAAACAACATCGACCGTCCGGACCTGGCGGACCGGATTGCCGCACAGGTCCGTGAATACAAGGCGGCAACCAACCGGTAGGATCCAGAAATCAGTGCCTGTTTTCGGTTGTGGCCGATAAAGTGGGAGTCTTTAACACGAAAATAGATTTCGAAGAACGTTGAACATCGAACATTGAACGCTGAACGTCGAATGATGAGATCGTTTCGCTCCGTCGGCTGAGTATAAAAACATCAACGAGTCAAATTTAAGTAAATGAGGGGGGCCAAATATGTTAATCGTCATGGATAAAAAGGCAACTGCCGAAGAGATCGACGCCGTCGTCGCTGCGGTCGAGGCCAGGGGGTACACCGCCCGCCCGATTCCCGGAGGAGACCGGGTTTCCATCGGTGTTCTGTACAACAAGGGCGCGGTCGACACCTCGCTTTTTCTGGGCTACCCGGGGGTCAAAGACGTGGTACCGGTCACTCGGCCTTACAAGCTTGTCAGCCGCGAGTTTCAGCACGAAGACACCCTGGTGACCGTTGGCAATGTGACTATCGGCAACGGCCACTTTACGATCGTGGCCGGCCCTTGTGCCGTGGAAAGCGAGCAGCAGGCGCTGACTATCGCCAGGCTGGTCAAGGAAAGTGGCGCCCAGCTTTTCCGGGGCGGCGCATTCAAACCACGCACCTCGCCGTACTCTTTTCAGGGGCTTGGTGAAGAGGGGTTGAAAATTCTGGCGCGAGTCCGCGAGGAAACCGGACTGCCGGTCGTTACCGAAGTGATGGACGATCACACCTTCGATCTGGTGGAAGAATATGCCGACGTAATCCAAATCGGCACCCGCAACATGCAGAACTTCTCCCTTCTGCGGCGTGCCGGTCGGGCCCGGAAACCGATTTTCCTCAAAAGAGGCATGGCCGCTACTATAGACGAGTGGTTGATGGCCGCCGAATACATCCTTGAAGGCGGCAACAGCCAGGTTATTCTTTGCGAACGGGGCGTCCGTACTTTCGCCCACCACAGCCGCAACACCCTGGACCTTTCGGCCGTTCCGGTGGTGCGCAAGGAAAGCCATTTGCCGATTGTCATCGATCCCAGTCATGCGGCCGGGCGTCGGGACCAGGTGATCCCTTTGAGCCGCGCGGCTGCAGCGGTCGGTGCCCAGGGATTGATGGTGGAGGTCCACCATGCGCCCGAAGAGGCTCTGAGCGACGGCGCCCAGTCCCTTTATCCGGAGCAGTTTCAACAGCTCTGCCGGCAGGTGAAAGCGATTTACGACGTGTTTCACGATGACCGACCGTGATGCTCGGGTTTTTTCCCGAATCTCGACGTCAGCGTATACAAAGGGTGAAACTTAAAAAGATAAGTGGAAGATTCAGGATACCCCCACTCGACAAAAAATGAGACCGTATACGACAATATGAAGACCTACACCATAGCGGGTGCCTCCGGCGCCTCCACGATCCTTGTCGGCGAGCAGCTGCGAAATCTGGAAGCCCATTTGCCGGCTGCAAAAGTTATCATCATCACCGACCGCAATGTCGAACGGTATTACGCCGATCGGTTTCCGACGGCACCGGTCATTTCTCTCGCGCCCGGTGAAGCCTCCAAGTCTCTGGCGACCGTAGAGATGATCTACGGCCGACTTCTCGAACTGGAAGCCGACCGCACCAGCTTCATCGTCGGCATCGGCGGCGGTGTTGTGTGCGACGTTGCCGGTTTTGCGGCGGCGACTTTCATGCGCGGTCTGCGCTGCGGATATGTGGCGACGAGCCTGCTGGCTCAGGTAGACGCGAGTGTCGGCGGAAAAAACGGTGTTAATTTCGGCGGGTACAAGAACCTGGTTGGGACCTTCAGCCAGCCACAGTTTGTGATCTGCGATCCATTGCTGTTGAAAACCCTGCCCGAGAAAGAAATCCTCTGCGGCCTGGCGGAAGTCGTCAAACATGCCCTGATACGGGACGATGATTTGTTTGGCTACCTGGAAAAATACGGTGCGCGGATTCATAAATTGGAGGCCGATGCAGTGGAGCGAATGGTATCCGATTCGGTGGCGATCAAATCCGCGATCG
>JBATHN010000283.1:0-2364 GCA_049666885.1 Desulfobacterales bacterium | reverse complement strand
GTGCAGACCCATGCCGGTAAACACGGGTCAGTTCTCGAGCACAAATGGTGCTCTTTTCGGGTATGGGTTCCAAGGCGACGCGTTCGAATACGGTTTTCATTCAAATAGTGTGTTACGGTTCGATGGTCTTGCAAACAGTCTAAACTCAGACGACTTTGTAAAAATTTCAAGATCAAGGCGCGCAAATTCATCGGAATGAGGCGACCTTTTCGTATGCCGCAACGAGGATGACTGCAGCGCAACGCAGATATTGGACTTTTTAGAAAGTCGTTACGGTTTGAAAGGGATTTTGAGGGCCATAATGGCGATGGTCCCCCACCCCAGCATGAGACACAAACCGCCCGCCGGTGCCAGCATCTGAAAGGTGCGGATGCCGGTCACGGCCAGCAGGTACAGGTTGCCCTGGAAAAAGATGCTCCCCGCTATGAAAAACCAGCCGGCATACTGGAACGGAATGGCGGGATACCCGTGTTTCAGCAGCCCGACCGCAATCAACGCCAGTCCGTGATAAAACATGTAGCGGGTAGCCAGATCAAAATTGGTTCCGCCGCCGAGCTGGGCGAGGGTCTCTTTGAGGGCGTGGGCACTCAGGGCACCGGCAAGAACGGCCACCAAGCAGAAAAGCGCCCCCAGGCTGATGTAGAATTTCATTGGTTATGTCCCTGCCGATATCGGCGTCAATGATTCTTTTTGAGCTGCAAGTGGAGCGTATACCAGTCGCTGAGTTCGGCAATCGCCTGTGACTGCTGATACCGCCCGCCGGCGAAGACCCCGTAATCACCGCCGCCGGCCATGGCCGAGGTAAACCGGATCGAATTGCCGTAAAACAGCCAGATCTGATGCCATTTTTTTTCAATGGCTTCGTCGAACGGGTTCTTGTCCCGTTCGAGCCCTTCGGCCAGTCCGCTCTTCCAGATGTCGCGCATGATACCGGTTGCCGTAAAGGTTTCGGCGTTCGACTCGGTGATGGTGTTTTCGAATTGCTTCCAATGCCCGGTCACCCAGCCGGTACCATGACAGTTCAGACAGATCTTCTGCATGGCCGCGGTCCGCTTCTGCATTTCATTTTCATCGATCAGGTAGGCCGTGGCGAATCCACCGTTGAGATCGGTCGGCAGCGGCTGTCCGTCCTGGTTGCGAATCACGGTCGTGTCGGGTGACTTGGGATGCGGATGGGCGTAGATCAGGCCGTAAATGCGCCATGGCAGGCGGTTGTTCATCTGGTGGCTGCGCTCCGCGACGACCTCCCCGTCCGTGTTGACGAGCAGGCTCACGTGGCAGGTTGCGCAAGTGGGCGCGGTGAAATCCTTACCGATAGTCCACGGGACGGTCTGAAAGTCCCATGCGTGGCCCATGGCCGACTGGATATTGCCGTGCTTGCTGGCCTCGTAAACGGGAAAGGCCGGAACGTCGGGCCCCACGTGGCATTCCTTGCAGGTATAGGGCTTGCGGGCCATCTGGATCGAAAACTGGTGCCGGGTGTGGCAGGCCGCACACGAACCGCGGCTGCCGTCCAGGTTGATGCGTCCAACGCCTTGGTTCGGCCAGCCGCTGATAATGGGAAACTCGAGCTCGCCGGCCAGCTCCGTATCACGCACCTCTTTTCCGACCACCTCGAGTTTGGTGCCGTGACAGTAATAGCAAGCTTCCGAAGCGGTGAGCGGATTGGCGGGGCTGTATATCAGAGCGCCGTCTTTGCGCTGCATTTTCCCGATGATGCTGGTTTCGAGTTGCCGATAGACGGGGTTGCCCGCCAGGTTGGTGTGGGCGTGCGACATGATGTTTTGGGTGTATTGTCCGGCTTCCTCGCTGTGGCAGGTGGCACAGTCGTCCGGGCTCACGACGACGTGAACCTGGTAGCCGTTGTGCTCGAATGTGTCGGCATGACGGTCGGGACGCAGGGTATGGCACTCGGCACAACCGACGACCGTATTTCTCAGCGCCTCGGGCACCGACGGGCTGGAAACTTTGCGGGCCAACCCATCAACGGCCATGGCCTGGGCCGGGGTTACCATCGAATGGCGGCTGCCATGCCAGCCCTTGGCGATACCGGGATGAACCGAGGCGTGGCAGCCCAGGCATTCTTCAGTCGCCTGACTGACAACAGCATCCGCGCAGAGGCCTGAGGCGGCTGCAATTCCGATTAAAACCAGGCAGAGGGATCCGATAAGCGCAGTTGCTTTCATTGGGCACTCCTTTTGGGTAAACCGTTAAGGGGCGTCACCCCACAAACCACCGGGGCGTCCGGAAGGATTTAGCGGCTTGTCGCCAACAGCGCAATCCACTGCCGGACTGGATTCCGCCGATCGCGCTTGGCAAACGGCGATTTAGGACTATCGTCATAATGAATATTCGATGAGACAT
>JBATHN010000282.1:0-1924 GCA_049666885.1 Desulfobacterales bacterium | reverse complement strand
CATTTAAACTAAGAAGATCATCGCGGGCGATTATTGTCAGCTCATGGCCATCATGCTCTCAGGAAAAGGCGGTTTCTGTCCTGCATCCGGTTCCGGTATCAGCTGTGACCCCCTTGGTCACACCATTGTCAGTCGATTCTCCTGCATATCGAAGATGGCGTATATATGTTGTTAAGCCATTGCCATTTCACGGCGCGCGGCCATGTCGACCAGTATTCTTCCCCTGGCTTTGTCGATACCCAGCGCCTTGCGCTTCTTGTCGATATGGGCGATCATTTTTTGGGCGTGCAGGACCGGATCGACTTCGAGATCCCACATGCCGCCGTAGAGCTTTTCGAATTCTTCGAACAGATATTTCTGAAATACGGGTGCACCGGATACCGGCAGCGTAACACCGAAAACCGTGTAGACACCTGAAGCCACAAAATAATGTCCGATGCTGATGGCCTTTTCGCTCATCCACTCCGGCGCACTGCCCGCGGCCGGCAGGTCGCTGATGTCGTTGCCCAATCCGCCGGCCTTGACGACTTCGGCCGCCGCCAGGAGGATGCGGCTGTTGTCGACACACGAGCCCAGGTGGAGCACAGGCGCGATACCGACCGTTTCACAGACTTCGGCCAGGCCCGGGCCGCAATAGACCTGCGCGGATTCCGGCGTCAGCAGGCCTTCCATCGCGCAGGCAATGGCATTGCAGCCGGTTGTTAAAACGATGACGTCATTTTTAATGAGTTCCTTGACGACCTGCAGGTGAGCGTCGTTGTGGCGGGTCCGGGCATTGTTGCAGCCGACGACGCCGCCGATGCCGCGGATCCTGCCGTTGATGATATTGTCGTTCAACGTGTAATAGGAGCCTCGAAACGTGCCCCCGAGGTGATATTTGATCGATTCAACGCCGAATCCGGCGACGATAGGGGATTTCTGTTTCGGAATCATCACCTCCGCGCCCCGGTTTTCGAAGTTGTCGATCGCCAGCTTGATGATCCGCTTGGCGTCTTCCATGGCATAGTGCTCGTCGAATTCGATGTGAATGACATTCTCCTGTTCCATCCGGGCAATCGGGTGGGTGGTGATCAGTTTGGTGTGAAAGCACTTGGCGACGTTGGCCAGGTTCTGAAAGATGCACTGAATGTCGACCACCATGGCATCGCAGGCGCCGGTGATGATGGCCAGCTCCTGCTGCAAAAAGGTTCCGCAGAGTGGCACGCCGTGCCGCTGGAGCATTTCATTGGCGGTGCAGCAAATACCGGAGAGCTGGATTCCCCGGGCGCCTTTCGAGCGTGCGTATTCATGCATCTCTTTGGTTCCGGCCGCCGCCACGATCATCTCCGACAAAATCGGTTCGTGGCCGTGAATTACGATGTTGACCATGTCTTCTTTCATCACCCCGAGGTTGGCCTCGCCGACCACGGGATACGGGGTGCCGAAGAGAATGTCCTGGAGTTCGGTTGCCAGCATCGAGCCGCCCCAGCCGTCGGCAATCGCCGCCCGGGTGCCTTGCTTGATCAGGTTGCGGTAATCCTGGTCCACGCCGATGTGGGTCCGGTGCATGATCTCCACGATTTCACGATCGATGTTCCGCGGCACGACGCCCTGTTTCTTCCAGATGTCGTAGCGGGCCTTGGGGGCTCTTTGGGCAAAGAGCACCTCGCCTTCGGCTTTGCCCCACTCGTTGAGCGCCTTTTCACCGACCTCGACGGCCACCTCATCCGGGTCACGATCGAGTTCTTCGCCTTCGACCGTGACCTTGGTGGGAACACCCAGCCATTCGGCCACTTCCATCAGCTTGATGCGGTCTTTGATCTTGTAGTCTTCGGTTTCCTTTCGAGCGGCGGACAGAAAGACCTCGGCGACGCAGCGCCCATGGTCCGAGTGGGCGGCCGCGCCGCCGGCGATCATGCGGATGAAGTTGCGGGCGGCAACGGTG
>JBATHN010000281.1:0-4941 GCA_049666885.1 Desulfobacterales bacterium | reverse complement strand
TTACCCGATCGTGTGGTCCTTTTTTTTGAGTTTTTTCTCCAATGCGCGCGGCAATCGGGCCGCCGCTTTCGTCGGTCTCCAAAACTACGCCTATCTGATCGACGATCCGATTTTCTGGCAGGCGCTTAAAAACAACCTGATCTATGCCTTCGGCACGATTCCCGTCACCGTTTCCCTGGCCATGCTGATGGCCGTATGGGTCAACCGGCGGATGATGGGCCGGGCATTCGTTCGAGCGGCCTATTTTACACCGACCATCCTGCCGATGATCGCCATCGCCAATATATGGCTCTTTTTCTATACGCCGGGAGTGGGGTTGTTCGACAATATTCTCAATAGTTTAGGATTTCCCGGTCGCAACTGGCTGGGAAATCCGGACACCGCACTGGCCTGTCTCATGGTCATCGCCGTGTGGAAAGACGCGGGCTTTTTCATGATATTTTACCTGGCGGCATTGCAGGGGATTCCCAAGGATGTAATCGAGGCCGGCAAAATCGAGGGGACCGGACGTTTTTACTTTTTTCGGAGAGTGACGTTTCCGCTGTTGATGCCCACGACCGTGTTCGTGGTGTTCAATGCCCTGATCAACACCTTCCGGATCATTGACCACATTTTTATCCTGACCAAGGGCGGGCCCGACAACGCCACCGAATTGCTGCTGTACTACCTGTTTCAGACCGCTTTCGAATTCTGGGACACCGCTTATGCAGCCGTATTGACGGTGGTTATCATGACGATTCTGATGGGCCTGGCCTTAGCTCAGTTCAAGGTGTTGGAGAGAAGAACGCACTATCAATAGCAGCGCGTAGTAGAAAAAGATGGAAACCTCCAAGTTCTGGCTGAATCTGGAAACCGTTGCGGCATGGATGCTGGGCATTCTGTGGGCCGCACCATTGATCTATGCCTTCTGGGCCGCCTTTCATCCTCCGGAATTCGCCGTTCGATTCGACATTACGGCCCCATTGACGTTGGCGAACTTCATCGAAGCCTGGACCACCGCGCCCTTTGCCCGATATTTTATCAACACCATCCTCTACACCTTCATGACCACCTCCCTCCAGTTCGTCCTGTGCACCCTGGCCGCTTATGCCTTCGCCTGTTACGAATGGAAGGGCCGGGACCTTGCCTTCAGCCTCATTCTGGTGCAGCTGATGGTCATGCCTGACCAGCTGCTGGTGGTCAACTACCAGACCATGACCGCCCTGAATTTGGTCGACACAATCCCCGCCATCTCGCTGCCCTATATTGCCTCGGCATTCGGTGTGTTTCTGCTGCGCCAGAACTTCAAGCAAGTGCCGCTGGCTCTGGCTGAAGCCGCCCGTGTGGAGGGCGCCGGTCCGCTGACCATCCTGCTGAAGGTTTACGTGCCCTTGTCCAAGTCGGTATATCTGGCTTACGGTCTGGTATCGGTCAGCTGGCACTGGAACAACTTTCTATGGCCTCTGGTCATTACCAACTCGGTCACCACCCGGCCCATCACCGTGGGGCTTTCTATTTTCGGGTCTCCTGAGAACGGCGTCAACTTCGCGATTGTGTCTGCCGGTACCTTGATGTCGGTGGCCCCGTTGCTGATCAGTTTTCTGCTGTTCCAGCGCCAATTCGTACAGAGCTTTATGCGGGCAGGCATCAAATAAGATTTTAAAAAACCGACTCAAGTAATTTCACTTTTGACTTTTTATCGAATAAGGTTTCGTTTTGATCTGACTTCGTCCGGCGTTGGGTTACTACCAAGGGATTTATGACGTCAGGGTACCGATGAAGATCTCACATTTCGCAAACCTCAAGACGCGGTTGTATCTCCTGGTTCTTATCACGGCGCTTCCGGGTTGGGCATTGGGTATCTACAATGCCTCGGAGCAAAAACGGGACGCCGTCCGCGCCATTCACCAAAGCGCCTTGCGAACGGCCCGCTTGGCTGCGGATCAGGAAGCACGCGTGCTGGGAGAAGCTCAACGGTTGCTGATGACAATGGCCGACTTCTTCCTTGAAGGTTATGACGATCCAATTAAATGTCGCAACTTCTTCGACCGTATCCTGAACAGGTCCCAGGGCTATGCCAATTTCGGAGCGGTCCGGCCGGATGGCGAACTGATTTGCAGCGCGCATCCGGTTCCAAGCGGGACCGACCTGGCCCAGCGCCATTGGTTCGTTCGGGCAAAGGAATTCAAGGACTTTGCCATTGGAGACTATCATCTGGGTTACGAACAGCAGGCGCCGGTCCTCTTTCTGGCTCAACCGGTGCTGGATCAAAAACGACAACTGGTGGCGGTGTTGTTCGCAGCACTGGATCTGGATGGCCTCAATCGGATGCTGTTTGCCGTCCTGACCGACCTGCCCCAGGGCGCATCCATCATCCAGATCGATCAAAACGGGGATAGTCTGTTCTACGATCCATTCAACGCGACGTGGTCTCAGCCCTCGCCCGTCGACGCAGACATCGTCAAGACCGTGCTGACCCGAAAATCCGGTTTCCTGGAAGCCGAATCCATCGACGGAATTCCATGGATTTACGCGTTTGCTCCTCTGGCGGGCCCCTTGAAAAAAAACCAAATCATCCTGGTTACGGCAATACCGAGCGAATTTGCCTTTGCCGATGCCAACCGGGCCCTCACACGCAATTTGAGCCTGCTCGGTGTTGTGACCCTGCTGGCGTTGCTGTTCGTTTGGAAAGGCAGCGAGGTCTTCATCCTGAGACAAATCAGGGCCATGGCGTCAGCCAGCCGACGGCTGGCCGGAGGTGATTTGACCGTCCGCATCGGCTCTGTGGTAGGAGAGGACGAACTCAGCCAGCTGTCTCGGGCGTTTGACGAGATGGCGGCCGCTCTGGAAAACCAGCTCAAGGTCGAAAAGCAGGCCGGCGAAAAGATCAGACAATCCCGTGAGCAGCTGCGGCAGCTGGCCAACCACCTCCAAAAAGTCCGCGAAGAGGAACGAACCCGCATTGCCCGCGAGTTGCATGACCAATTCGGCCAGACCCTGTCGGTGCTCAAGATGGATCTGGCCTGGCTCGCAAAGCACCTGCCCGGCCCGGATCCGTCGCTGCAGGTCAAACTCGACGCCATGGGGGCCATCATTGACGAGACGCTGCAGGTTCTGCACCGCGTGTGTTCAGAGCTGCGACCGGTCATCCTGGACGATTTCGGTCTGGTTGCGGCCATCCAATGGCAGACGGAGGATTTCCAGAGCCGAACCGGCATCGCTTGCAGCGCAACCCTCGACACCGAGACCGACAAGTTGACTCAAGACGAATCCACGGCCGTGTTCCGGATCTTTCAAGAGACCCTGACCAATATCTTGCGCCATGCCGCCGCCACTGAAATCGGCGTTCGCCTCTGGGAAGAAGATAATCAGTTGATGCTCGAAATTGTAGACAACGGAAGGGGTATCGCGGACACGGAGATCAACAGCCCCAGGTCTCTGGGCTTGATCGGAATGCGGGAACGGGTGTATGGGATAAACGGGACCATACAGTTTTCGGGAACTCGGGACAAGGGCACTCGCGTCACAGTGGCCGTACCGCTAAATGGAAAGGCGGTATCGCATGCTTAAAATCATCATTGCCGACGATCACCCCATTGTACGGGCCGGCCTGAAACAGATCATGGCCGAAGCCACCGACCTCGTGGTGGCGGCCGAAGCAAACAATGGGCGGGAGTTGCTGAACCAGGTCCGTCGGGAACCTTATGACGTGATCCTGCTGGACATCAGCATGCCGGGCATGGACGGGCTGGACGTTTTGAAACAGCTCAAAATCGAGCTGCCCCACATTCCGGTGATTATCCTGACGGTTCACCCCGAGGCCCAGTACGCGCTGCGGGTCCTCAAGGCCGGTGCCTCCGGATACTTGACCAAGGAGAGTGTACCGTCCGAATTGATTCAGGCCATTCGCAAAGTCCACCGCGGCGGCAAATACATCACTCCTTCCCTGGCCGAAAAAATCGCTTTCGCAATAGGCGGCGAAACCGATAAGCTGCCCCATGAAACCCTTTCCGACCGCGAGTTTCAGGTGCTGAACCTGATCGCCTCCGGCAAGACCGCGACCGAAATTGCAGAAGAGTTGGCATTGAGCGTCAAGACCATCAGCACCTATCGCACCCGCATTCTGGATAAAATGCAGATGAAAACCAACGCGGAACTCACCCATTACGCGATTCAAAATCAACTGGTGGATTGAAAAGCAGAATGGCTGGGAAGCAAAGGAGCTCAAGGCCGAATATGCCAAATGAGCTCGCAGTCGGTCGCAGCTCACAACCAACTAGCCAAAGCAAAGCACGCTATGATTAATCGAACGCATTGGCGTTAGAATAATGTATTTTTTAGATATAATAAGCGACATCAATCCAATTTTGAGAATTCTTCTCGTTATTGTTTTGACTGTAGCCGCAATTTTTGCGGTCAAGGCCATCCGCCGGTTCAGTCAATATATGCTGACGATGTAGATAGACAGTAAAGCAACAGCAGAAGAAATTCTGACCCGGAGATATCCCAGGCTTGCCACCATCATTGCCATCCTGGTTAGTGCTGTGACGTTTACCATTTATTTTGTGGCCGTCGGTATGGTCCTGCGCGAATTTTAAATTTCGCTGACGACTTATTTTGCCAGCGCAACGGTCATCGGTTTAGCTGTCGGTTTTGGTCTGCAGGGATTTGTGCAGGACCTGGTGATCGGTCTCACGCTGATTTTTTCGGATGCACTCAATATCGGGGCAATGGTTAAACTGGGCGATGAAATCTGCAAAATAGATAGCATCGGACTTAGATTCACCGTGCTGGTTAACTTGCATGGTCAGCGGATTATGATCCCCAACAGAAACATTGCGACCATCAGCCAGTATCGCGGCGACTGCATCCGTGCCTACGTCGACATTCAATTGCCGCAGGAGATCGATGAAAAGGCGATGTTGCAAACGATTCAGGTTATTGCCAATGGCATGTATCACC
>JBATHN010000280.1:0-2295 GCA_049666885.1 Desulfobacterales bacterium | reverse complement strand
CACCCAAACACTTGATGAAGAACAAAACCCATATTTCTTTGGGTTCGGTAGACTTTTTTCTCTTGACAAATATTCAACCATATCAGTCCGTTGGCGGCAAGTTTCAGCCGTCTTTCGAAACCGGCTATCCGGGCGAAGGTGCCCACCTCATTTTCGTGTAAAAAATAGAATAATGTGGAAAAGGCCATTTATGGACCGAAACGAGGAGTCATAAGCTGCTGTCAACGATGTCCCGCCAGATGCTGTCACAGGGGCGAAGGGAAATGCCGGTCGATGAAATTAATTCCTTTTTAATTTCGGCTTGATATTCGATCAACAACCGGTTGACCCGATCCAACAACCCGCCGTTTTCCAGTGCGCCCAGAGCCTGCATCATCTTAAACTCATCTTCTGTTTGACGATAGAGAAACCGTATCTGCTCGAGACTGTCTTTGAAGAAGACAATTTTTTCGTCGAGGGCACCGGTATATCCGGACACTATCTGTATCAGCTTTAAATTGTAATACACACGGGGGTTTCGAACCGCTTCTTCATAAGAACCGTAGCGATGGTGACGGAGAACGTCATTGATCTCCCCGGCGAATTCTCGGCCCCGGGCCGTAAGATCCGCCCGAACGGCAAGCGCAGTGTCGATGCGATCGATGACCCTTTCCTGAAGATTCTTTAATGCGTCGATTTTTTGTTTAAATTCATCGGCACCAAAATCACCGGCCCTACTCGCCCCCGGCCCGATCCAGGGCACCAGGGTCACCTGATACACCAGCATCCCAATAAGCAAGAACTTGATGGATCGTATCATTCGACACCTCTGCAGCTTGCTATCTATACGCGTGTCAATCGACGAATTACCGCCATGCACAAGTCGATTTTCGAACTAGTTTCCGATCCAGAAATCACCATTTTCTGCAAGTTCAAGGAAATCGACGGCATTGCGCGGAGGCGTAATCGTATACGCCGCACAAGCGATTCCGCTGACCTGTCACGTCTTTAGCGTGATTGACGCCGATCTGTCCCGACGCAGGCGGGGAAGTGTTGAACAGGGCCATTTGTGGATGGAAACTAGCTCGCGCTGTCGATCAACTGCCGAATCCTCTCGGGCACGAAGAGGTTTCCGCCAGATCTTTGCCATTGGGCAAGGTGCTTCAGTACTACGGCTTCTAATTCCATCGACTCCGGCGACAACCCCATCAACTCGAGTGTCCGGCCCTTCCACCCGGTGAGGAAAATAGACGATTCGAAGCTCAGATGCTTCACACCGTTCAAAGACAGCCAGTCGCCATTCCATCGAAACAGATATTCGGCCGTCTCCGGCGGCAGATCGGTCAAGCCATTTAAACAGAACCAGCTCCCATTCCATTTAAAAAGTCGGCGCGCAGCCTCCGGTGACAGCTCTTTGATGCCGTTCAGAAAGAGGTCCGGTTCCTTCCAGCCCGCCAGGCAGTCAGCCGCTTCAATCGAGAGCGCCGTAAGGTCATTTTTGCGGTTGTAGTGTCCCTGGCAAATTTCACGCCAGATGGATTGGTTATTCACCTGCAAACCGCCGCCGGAACCCCGTTGGGTGTCGTGAACGGTGGGGTGGCCGTTCGAAGTGAACCGCTTTTCTTGTTCGAGAAGGTTTTGCCAGACTTGGTCCACTGTTTGATAGGACGCTTTTTGCAAATCGACTTTCAGCGCTTCCGCGGCTTTTGAGTAGCGGTCAAAGGCGGCTTGTTTTTCAGCCGCCATTTTTTCCGGATCGATCTGGCTGCTTACCGGGAATATCAAGGATTGGAGGAAGTGCTTGCGTTTCAAAAACAACAGCTCTTCGCATCCCTGCAGCAGCCAATCGGCCGGTCTGGCGAGGCAGTCGATGTAAGCCTGCCGGCGCCGGATGGTTTCGAGCTGAAAGGCGATCCGCTTGGTTTTTATAGCCTGCTGCAGGGAATGGATGCCGGCATGTCTTTTTTCCATTAGGACGGCGGCCTCGACCTGTTGGATGCTCTCTCGGTAGTGGTGCCGGAGATTCGCTATCACAGCCGCCTTTCCCAACATTTTGTCCCGCAAGACATCGATCTGATCCTGCTTTGCCTTAAATCGCAGAAAGAGAGCATTGGCTGGCGTCTGAATGTCGGGCGCATCCTTTGAGGTCGAATCGGCCGCGGCACGGCTGTCGCCTGACGACGAGGTCTTCAGTCGCGCGTCTGCGGCCGGCTGTTTTTTGACAAGCGATCCGACCGCTGGCCGGTTGTTAAGATACGAGAGCCCGAATGCCGCCGACAGGACGAGAAGGACGACAATGCCGGCGCTCCAAAGTCC
>JBATHN010000279.1:0-4383 GCA_049666885.1 Desulfobacterales bacterium | reverse complement strand
GCTTTTGTTTCGTTCAACCGACCAATTTCTCGTTCATCCGGGTATGTTTTGTCAAGAGCGAAGCCATGAAGTTTTTTAAATTCGGGCTGAGGAGCTGGATGATCACAAATGCAATGTCGGCTTCAGGCGGCATTATGGAAGAAAGGGCTTCGGTGTGAACTGAATTCTGTTAAACTTAAACTGATCGGTTCCAGGTTATATCGTTTTAAGGGAGCATCGCCAGCGCCTTTTCGAAAAAACTCTCTCCCCCGAAATTGCCCGACTTCAACGCCAGACAAAGCCCGGTCGGCTGCAAAGTGAACGTCCATGGGACGCCGGGTTCGATTTCCGGTCCGATCCGGAGGCTTTTCAGCTCGAGGGCTTGGACCACCGCTCCCGAGGTTTCACCGCCGGCGACAATCAGTTTGGTCATCCCTGAGGTCAGCAGGCGGCGGGCCACCTCCGCCAGGGTGCTCTCAACCAGTTCACCGGACCGGCTTTTGCCCAGCCGGAACTGAATTTGGGACACGATTTCAGGCGAGGCAGAGGAGTAAATCAACACGGGGTGCCGGTCCATGCGCTCTTTGGCCCAAAAGACGGCGGTTTCTACAGTCTGTCGGCCTTCGGATAGGGCCAGGGGATCGAGTTGAAACCCCGGATAGTTCTTCGTCATCCGGTTGATTTGCCTCCGAGTGGCCTGGGAGCAGCTGCCGGCCAGGACCACAGCCGCCCCTTTCAGTTTCGGGAGCCTGGCCATTCCCCCATCTGCATTCAGCGCCCCGGCTCTCCGGAAATTGGCCGGCAGACCCATTGCCACCCCCGAACCGCCCGTGATCAGTTTCAGCTTGGAGCAGGCCGTTCCGATATCGATTAAATTCCTGTCGTTGACGGCATCCATGACGGCAAATCGCCGACCCCGGCGGGCCAACCGGTCAAGTGCCTGTTCAATGGCCGGGGGACCCTTTTCGATGATTTGCAGGGGGATCATATCCACTGAACCGGGGGTGCGGACCTGTTTCCCCAGAAAGCGAACGAGATTGGCATCGGTCATGGGTGTCAATGGGTGGTTCCGCATACCGGATTCTGAAAGCGGCAGGGCGCCCACGAAAAGGTGGCCCTGATAAACCGTTCTTTCATTGGCGGGAAAGGCGGGGCAGACGATTGTCAAAGAGGCTTCCAAGCGATCCAGGAGGGCTTCGGCCACCGGACCGATGTTGCCGCGTTCGGTGGAATCGAAGGTTGAGCAATATTTGAAAAAGATCTGCCGGGCGCCTTGCCTGACCAGCCAGTCGCAGGCCGCCACGGAACGATCCACTGCCTCGGTCGCCGAAACGGTGCGGCTTTTAAGTGATACAACGGCGGCCGTCGCCTCTGTCGGTAACGTGTCTTGGGGACCCGGAACACCGATATACTGCACGGCGGTCATGCCGTTCTTGCCGAGCATGAGCGCCAAGTCCGTTGACCCCGTCATATCATCTCCGATGGCTCCCAGCAGGACACTCATTTTGATCCCCTCATTGTTTGTATATAGTCAATGACCACTATGAGGTAAATTTTAACGCCGTATTGCCGAGTGCAATCGATTTTCAAGAGCCTGTCAAGCACCGAATCCGGCGAGCACCGCTCGGGTTACCGCGGCGGTTCCGTGGGGCCCACCGAACTCCATCGGTTGAATTCCTCCTTTGGCAAAACCGGTTTTAATGGCGGTTTCCAGGCGACAGGCGGCCCTGAGACATGGTTCCAGTTCATGACGGTTTCCCAGCCACTCCAACATCATGGCCGCCGACAGAAACATAGCTGTGGGATTGGCCTTGCCGGCGCCGGCAATATCCGGGGCCGTTCCGTGTGCAGGCTGAAACAGGGCATGGTGATCTCCGATTTCGGCACAGGCGGCCATTCCCATTCCGCCCATTATGCCGCCGCCGATGTCCGATAAAATATCGGCGAACATGTTTTCCGCTACCAGGACATCAAAATCCCATGGCCGGCGCACCATGTCGAGGGCCATGGCGTCGACGTAGTTAAAGCCGGTGGAAATGTCCGGGTAGAGGAGGGCGCGTTCCTTGAAAATTTTACGGAAGAAGGCAAAGGCCCTGAAGACGTTGGCCTTGTCCACGCAGGTGACGTGACCTTTGCTCCCTCTCGCTTTGCGCCGCCGGGCGAGGTTGAAAGCGAAGTCGAAGAGCCGTTCACATGTGTTGCGGGTGATGACGAGGGTCTCCCGCGCTTCGCGGTCTTCGATCACCTCGCCTTTGCCCGCGGAGGCAAACAGGCCCTCGGTGGATTCCCGCAGCACAACAAGGTCTATTTCCCGGCTGCGCTTGTCGCTCAAGGGGCTCAGCACATTGGGATAGGCCTTGACCGGACGGACACCGGCATAGAGACCGAATTCAACCCGCATTTTCAAATGTGGAGAAATTTCAGTGCCGTCGGGGAAGCGGACATCCGGCAGGCCCATGGCGCCCAGCAGTATGGCGTCGGCCCGGCAGGCCTTCTGCATGGCTTCATCGGTAATATCGGTGCCGGTTTCCCGGTAAAAATTGGCGCCGGCCGGGAGCCTTTCGGTAATCAGGCGAAAGCCGCCGACGTGTCGTTCAAGCTGCTTCAAAACCGTCAGACAGGCGTCCATGACTTCGATGCCGATTCCGTCACCGGGAAAAACAGCGATCCGCAATTCGTTGGTCGTTCTCATTTTTCCTGCTCAGGCATCCAGAGTTTCATTGAAAGCTTTGATCAGTTACCGATCCAAAAATGTGCCATTATTAATAATTATGGATATATACATATCCGTATGCAACGCGTTTGTGCTTGTCAATTTAAATTTTCTGGTTCTTCTCCCTTTCTTGACATGATACCATTTTGTGAATTAGTTGACGATTACCTTGAGTTTTGTGCCGAGCGGGGAGAAGATCCTGAAAAACCCTTTTCAGGCAGATTTGTTGTCCGTATCGAACCCGAACTACACAAAACCATCGCTGTCGAAGCTCGGAAAAGAGGTAAAAGTATAAACTCATTAGTCAGTGAAGCGCTGTCAAAAGCAATGGAGGAAACCACTCAACAAAGTGCATAAGGTGCATAAAGTTGGACGGGCTAAATTTTGCTGTTTTGCAATTGCATATTCTTTTTTAACGACTGTTCTTTTTGAAAACGACTATTTTAATTTTAATCCAGAACCTATGGATCCATTTGTACTTGAGACTCCACGGCTTCGGCTTCGCCCGCTTGAACTATCTGATGCGCCAGCAATTCAGAAAGCTGCCGGCGCCCGCGAGATCGCCGATACCATGATCTCTCTTCCGCACCCCTATCCCGCCGGAGAGGCCGAGCGATACATTATCCGGCAGCAGTCGGAACGAGAAGCTGGACGCTCGGTGACCTTCGTTATAGAACAGAAGTCGGAAGGAGGGTTCTGTGGCCTGATCGAGCTGCGTGATATCGACCGCGAGCATTCGCAGGCGGAACTGAGTTTCTGGCTGGCTGTTGACGTTTGGGGGCAAGGTTACATGAGCGAGGTTATTCATGCAGTGGTGCGATACGGGTTTGCGAGCCTCGGGCTCAATCGGCTCTATGCGCACCACATGTTGCGTAACCCGGCTTCTGGTCGTGTTCTCGAAAAAAACGGCTTCAAACAAGAGGGCCTGCTGCGCCAGCGTGTGCGGAAGTGGGGGCAATTCGAGGACGTGTCACTGTGGGCCATCCTGCGAAAAGACTGGCAGGAGACTGTAAATCAGTGAGTCCGAATGAGGCAAATGCAGCCGACTTGGGCGTTAGAACGCGGACGTCCCCCTTTTCTAATTTTACCCGAATTGAGACCGGCTCTTTTTATGAATCTCCCTGCAGCAAGCTGCAGGATATCAAAGCTGTTTGATTTTAGCCCCTCATCCTAACCTCTGCCCCAGGGAGAGGGAATATGTGGTGACCCTGTAGCGAGAGCTACAGGGAATTATAAGTTAAAAAACGGGTCCGGCGCTCGGATTTTATATGTGTCAGAAGCATTCTCCCAAACGCCGGACTCTGTGCCATACTATACGGCCACCGCCGTCGCTTCGATCACCGGGTTTGCCTTGAGGTATTCGAGCCGGTTCAGTCCGTTGATGTAAGCCATGGCGCTGGCATTGATGATGTCCGGATCGGCGCCTTTGCCGAGGGACACCAGGCCGTTTTCGCGCAAGCGGACCGTCACCTCGCCTTGGGCGTCCGTGCCGCCGGTCAGGGCGCCGACGGTGAAGCGCAGCAATTCCGATTCGGTGCCGGTCAGTTTGGCGATCGTGTTGAAGGCCGCATCGATGGGACCGTTGCCGTATCCGGCACCCTGCACGCTACGGCCGTTGATGGCCAGTTTGACGCTGGCCATTGGCAGCACCGTCGTGCCGCAGGTGACGTGGAGGTATTCCAGCTGAAAGA
>JBATHN010000278.1:0-10126 GCA_049666885.1 Desulfobacterales bacterium | reverse complement strand
ATGGTCCAACTCTCGTACTGACCGACCAGAAAAAGGTAGCCGAACAGCAGGGCCAGGGCCAGCAGAACAGGGGCCTGGCCACTGCTCTTTTGTTCCTGGAAGGAAAGTCCCGACCATTCGTAGCCATACCCGTCGGGTAGGGTTTTGGCCGCGACTTGTGCCATCGTTGCAATGGCCTCACCCGAGCTGAATCCGGTATTGGCCTCGCCATTGACTTGGGCGGCTGCGAACTGGTTGTAGCGGGTCACCAATTGGGGCGCCAGTACTGTAGAGATGGAGGCCAAGCTGCTCATCGGCACCATTTTGCCCTCGTCACTGCGCACGTGGAGCTTTCTGATATCATCAACTGCATTACGGTAGGGCGCGTCGGCTTGAATCTTGACCTGGAAGACCCGGCTGTAAAGGTTGAAGTCATTGACAAAGCGTGAGCCGAGCTGGGCTTGGAGGGTCGAAAAAACGCGGCTTACCGGTACGTTGAGTGATTCTGCCTTGGTGCGGTCGAGGTTGAGGAAAAGCTGCGGTACGTCGGCCGAATACGTGCTGAACACAGCCCGCAGAGTCGGGTCCTGGTTGGCGGCCACAACAAGGGCGCGGGTTACGGCGGAAAGATCCTGGGGACTCTGGTTTCCCAGGGCCTGCAGACGGAAATCGAACCCGCCCGTATTGCCTAGACCCCGGATGGCCGGCGGACTGAACGCGAAGATGTTGGCCGCCGGAATCGAAGCCAACTCACGGCGCACACGGCCCAAGAGACCCTCGAGCTGCAGTTCGGGGGTGTTGCGTTCATCCCAGGGGTCAAGCACGACGACACCCAAGCCGACGTTTTCGCTGGCTCCGCTGATAATGCTGAAACCGCTGACGGCAATCACATCCGCTACGCCGGGGGTTTTCTTGAGGCGTTCGGAAACCTGCTGCAGGACCGTGTTGGTGCGCGCCAGGGCCGACGCTTCGGGCAGCTGGACATTGATGAAGAAGACACCCTGGTCCTCACTGGGCAGGAAACTGGTCGGGCGGTTGACGAACAAGAAATAGGCGGCACCGAATATCAGGATGAAGATCCCCAGAACCACCACCATCCGCCGCAGCAGCCAGGCCGACGCAGTCACATAGACGTTGCGTGAGGCATTCAATGCCCGCCTGAACCAGGCCAGCGGTCCCCGCCGGATGGCAGCCGGCCGGCGCAATAGGGTCGCGCACAGGGCCGGACTCAGGCTCAGTGCGTTGAGAGCCGACAGCACAACCGCAGTGGAAAGTGTCACGGCGAACTGTTTATACAGCTCGCCGGTGATGCCGGGAAGAAATCCCACCGGAACGAAAACGGCCAGAAGGACCAGGGTGGTGGCGATGATTGGTCCGATCACCTGATTCATGGCCTTGATCGCGGCGTCCTTGGGGCCGAGGCCTTCCTCTTCCATGATCCGCTGAACGTTTTCCACCACCACGATGGCGTCGTCCACCACCAGGCCGATCGCCAGGATCAGTGCGAACAAGGTGATGGTGTTGGCGCTGAAGCCCAAGGCCAGGAGCACCGCGAAAGTGCCGATCAGCGACACCGGGATCGTCAGGGTCGGAATCAGGGTTGCCCGCCAGTCCTGTAAAAAGAGATAGGTAACCCCCACAACCAGGCAGAACGTGATAAAGAGCGTCAGCACGATTTCCTGGATCGCTGACCGGACGAACTTGGTCGTGTCGTAGACCATCCGGTACTGAATACCCTCGGGGAAACGCTTGGATAGCCGTTTGACTTCGTCCGCTACCGCCTGCACGGTTTCCAGCGCGTTGGCACCGGAGGTCCGATAGATGGCCATGTTGACTGCCGGGGAACCGTTCAGAGTCGATCTGGAAGAGTAGGACTGAGCGCCCAGCTCGACCCGCGCAATGTCCCGTACCCGCACCAGACCCCCCTGCGGATTGGTGCGGATGATGATGTTTTTGAAATCTTCGGCTTCATTGAGACGGCCCTTGGCGCGCAGCGTGTACTGAATTTGCTGCGAATCGCTGCCGGGTGCCGTGCCGATGGAGCCGGTGGCTGCCTGGGCGTTCTGCTCTCGAATGGCGGTGACCACGTCATCAGCCGTCAGGCCCAGAGCGGTCAGCCGCTCGGGATCCATCCAGATCCGCATGCTGTAATCCAGGGCGCCGAAAATATAGGCTTCGCTGACCCCTTTGATACGCGTCACCGCATCCTTGACATTGATGCTGATGTAATTGCTGAGAAAAAGGGCGTCGCGAGCGCCCTCGGGGGCGAAAAAACTGATGACCGTCAGGAAGTCGGAGGAGCGCGTGCGCACCGACACTCCTTGTTCGACGACTTCGGTGGGCAGCTTGGGAACAGCCTGCTGGACGCGATTTTGGACATTGACCTGGGCGATGTCGGGGTCGGTTCCGACCTCGAAGGTGACGCTCAGGCTGTAACTGCCGTTGTCGGAGCAGGTTGAGGACATGTAGAGCATGTTCTCCACGCCGTTGACCTCGGCCTCAATCGGGGCGGCCACGCTGTTGGCGACCACTTCGGCGCTGGCTCCGGGATAGGTGGTGCTGACGCGGATTTCAGGGGGTGAGATCTGAGGGTACTGTGCGATCGGTATGTTCAACAGCGCAAGTACGCCGGCCAGGGTGATGATGATCGACACCACCATTGCCAGCCGCGGCCTTTCGATGAAAATACGCGAAAACATGCATTACTCCTTACTCTGACCGCTGGTGGTCACGGTTTCCACGATCTGGCCGGGGCTGACCTTCTGTACCCCCTGAACGATAATTGTCTCCCCCGTCATGAGCCCTGATTCCACCGGCCAGTTCGTGCCGATGGCTGCCCCGGTGGTGATGCGCCGCTGCTGAACCCTGTTTTCGGCGTCGACGACGAACACGTAACGGCCTTCACGATCCTCCTGAACCGCCGACTGCGGCACAACCGGGAGACGTTTACCCTCGCTGCATCTGATGAGCACGTTGACGTACTGTCCCGGCAGAAGAATGCCGTCGGGATTGTCGAACACCGCTCGAACGGCAATCGTGCCGGTGCCGGCGTCCACCTGGTTGTCGACGAAGTCCAGGCGACCGGCAGCCGGATACATCTGCCCGTCGGGCATCTGGATGCGAGGTACGAGCCGGTTTTCTGAATCTTGGGCACAACCGCCCTCCCGGGCCAGTCTATCGTTCACGAGATCGTTCTCGCTCACTGAATAAACCACCCGGATCGGGTCTATCTGAACGATGCGGGCAAGGGCTTCCGAGGCGGGGCCCACCAGATTGCCCTTGGTGTAAGTCGTGCGGCCGATGCGCCCGCTGATGGGCGCCTTGATGATGGTGTACCCCAGGTCGAGTTCGGCTTGCTCCAGACTGGCCTGGGCTTGCTGAAGCAGGGCCTTGGCCTTGAGTTCCGCGCTGACAGCCGCCTCTATGTCGGTCGCCGATACCCCACCGGAACGCACCGACTGGAGCCGTCTCAGGTACTGGCGGGCTTCGGTGAGGGAGGCATCGGCGTCGGCCACCTTGGCCGCGGCCTCGTTGACCTTGGCTTTGTAAGGTGCTTGCTCTATAAGGTATAGGAGATCTCCGGCTTTCACCTTACCGCCTTCCCGGAATTTTACGTGTTCGATGAATCCTTCCACGCGAGCGCGCAGGTCGACGGCTTGGATGGCCTCAACGCGGCCAACGTAATCAGACGGCGGATTGACCTCTTGTTCGGACACCGCTTCGACGGTGACAGTCGGCGGCGGTGCATTTCGACCCTGCGGTGGAGCGGCTCCCGCAAGGCTGGTCAAACCCAAAAACTGAATGAGGCAAAAGGAAAGAACACAGGCCGCAACAGATACGGCACGGCCGCCGCTTGCTGTCTGCCGGTGGCTCGGTGCTGAGGAGGTGATCGGCGGTATGACCTTGTCGCGGAATGTTGCCGAGGAAACTGGACCGGGGCATTCAAGAGCGACTCGTTGCTGCATATTTTTTTCCTTCGAAGGAGGATTGAACTTGATTATTCCCAGTAGCCCGCTACAGGGACAACTCATTTCCTCTCCCTGGGGAGAGGGTTAGGATAAGGGGTAAATCAATCAGCATCGATACCCTGCAGGTTGCCGCAGGGAGATTCACTTATAGACTTTAAGATAAAAGTTTTGACTGCGTTATCGGTCGTCGGCGTATGGCGATACAGCCTCCTCCCTCCGGCCTTGCCAAAATCTTTATATTTAAGACTATCGTTGAATGAGAAAGGATAGCAAAATGAATTGACAAATTCAAATTTAAATTTGAAAATACAATTTAAATTGCAGATTACAAAACAGAGGTTGATTTAATCATTTAATGGCCGAAAACAGGAGCCCATGTTTCACATGGTACAAATGAAGCGTACCAAAAAATCCCGCAGTCGTGTGCTGAATGCGGCCTGCAAAATTTTCGGGAAAAAAGGGTATCGCGATGCCAGGATCACCGATATCTGCCGGCAGGCCGGAACCAACGTCGCGGCCGTCAACTACTATTTCGGCAGCAAGGCCGCCCTCTACATGGAGGCATGGAAGCAGGCATTTGAGAAAGATATCATCCCCGACCCGCCCGATGCCGTCGATGCGACCCCGGAAGAGCGCTTGAACGCCCGCATCCACGCTCTTGTGCGCAAGTTTTGCGACCGCGGCACCGGCGGACAGTTCACACGCATGTACCTGATGGAACTGGCCAATCCCACCGGCCTGATCGACGACAGCTGGCGCGAATTGATCGAGCCCCGCCGCCGACACCTGATTGGGATCATCCGGGACCTGATCGGGCCGGCGGCGACCGATGAAGACATCTGGTTCTGCGAGCTAAGCATCATAAATCAGTGCAGGGCCTTGCTGATGCTCAATCGCAGTGATCTGGAATACCTTGTGCAGCAGCCTTTGACGCCGGTACTGATCAAGAGGCTGGCCGACCACATTACGCATTTTTCTCTGGCGGGCATCCACGCCATTCGCACCAAGAAAAAGGCTTGACCCCTCGGCGTATTGCCAATGCCTTTTGTTCTTTAGATAGTTTCCGTCCATAAATGGCCCTTTTCCGCAATTCCCCGCCTGCTTCGGGACATATCGGCGTCAATCGGCGGGATCGCTTGTGCGGCGTAAAAGCCAGGTCTTTGACGGGTCAGGCAGTATGGTCCCGTTGCTCACACTAGGTATTCCTGGCGCTCCGCCCGATGCAGTAATTCTGGGGGTGCTGCTGCTGCACGGCCTGCGGCCAGGGATCGAACTGTTTACAACCAGTGGAGTTTTAACCTACGCGTTCATCGTTTCCATGGGACTTGCCGCCCTGGCAATGGTGCCGGTGGGTTTGCTCGGGGGGCGAATCATTTATCGTATCATCTTCCGCACACCGTATTACTTTCTGGTACCGACGATTGGATTGGCCACTATTCTGGGAACTTTCGCTTTACGCAACAGCATCTCCGACGTCATCATCATGCTGATTTTGGGAACTGCCGGCTACCTGCTCAAACAAATCGGCATCCACCCGGCACCCATCGTGCTGGGCTTGATTCTGGGCAGCATCGCCGAAGTGGGATATGTTCAGGCCATGCTGGGCGGCGCTGCTTACAACTATCCGATCCTGAGACTGTTTGAAAACAGCCTGTCCTGGGTGCTTGATTGTCATGGTCGTCTTTTCGGCCGCCTGGCCGTTTCTGATGGGCGTGTATCGTCGTATGCGGGAGCGTAGTGGTTCGAAGGAGGATGAAACGTGATTCGCAATGCCAATACCGACCTCCTGGCCGGCATCATCGGCCTGAGCCTCAGCCTTGTCTTTTGGTTTTCCATCGACAGGGAAATCATGCGCCTGAGCAACATGTTTCCCAAAGCATGGTGTCTCTCCTTGTCTTAGGCCTCTCGGCCATTGTTTTCTATTAACGGCAGGGTGCGATAACGGTCAATTATTCCTGCCACAGTATCATTTCAAAATGTCACCGAGTGGCATGGGATGGTAAAAAAACAGTTCACCAAAGCGATTAGCACGACAGACAGGACATTGCAGATCAAGTGCTTGAACGAGAAGTATAGATTGGCATTAATGCACTGGAAATAGGTGCGCGGGAAGAGTTCACATTCATAGCCGTTATGTAAAATCCTACTATTTTGTGGATTTCACAATACGTAATGTACACTCCGAGTTGATACTGGACAGGTTATTAAAATATTTATCTCTATAGTTATAATAGCTTGATATTACTAGCGGACCAGCATTTGGCTTGATGTCAGAGGTCCAGTAATTGGCAATACGACCCCAAGAATTTCCTTTTCATGAAGTTACTCAATTACCTGCCAGTCACAGACCGTGAAATGTGAACTTCCGAAAATATAAAGGGCCTGCGTTATGGTATTATTGCAGCCTACCGGCTCACTGGTATTGTTAATACTGGTGCGGCGCTCGCATCCGCTGAAGCAGCAATGCTGACGGACCATAGTATCCGCAACGTCTGGTAAAACACCTTGGTGCGTATATCGGTATCATTGATATAAAACCAGTAATCACGATATCTTACGGCTATTGCTGCTCCCTCTGGCTTATCCTTTGACGAATGAATCCGGAGGTTTTTCCCAATCAAACCCATTTCCGGATATTCAATTGTTACTCCTGCAATATTATGCTCTTGTGGTACCTCTATTGCTGCTCTTAGGATCTGAATCAGGTCGCCTGTTGACCGCGTTGACATGGCTATGCCATCCAAACCCCGGCTTTTGACCGCAAAGTAAACAGGGAAGACGATATCTTCCGATTCTTCCTTCGACATTGGCAGGCCGAGTAAGGTAAGATACTCGCGCACCTGTTCTGAATATGTAGGAGCATAACCGGTGATCAAAATATCGAAAGCGACCTCTTTTCTTGGATCTGCCACCCACTTGACAACATCCGCTGAAATCAATTTCCTATTAAGTTCAACAAAGCGATAGAAGCGAGAATCAGGCTCAGCCGATGGCACATCAAGAAAGTCCGGATTTTTCATGTCGTTGATTCTTTTTACTAAAACGATCAGAGGCGATGTGGCGTATGCCCCGGTACGCACGATTAATAATAAAAAGTCAAGTGAAATCGGTGTGAGCAATTGTCGGATATACATTTCACCCTGAACAGGGGCATAGGTAATGGTGGGGTTCTCTTCGTAGGTCAACCCACCGCTGAAAGGAACTAGGTTGCCGGCATAGTTCGCACTGGGGCCAAATCCTACATCGATACCGGCTCTTGTGCCAAAACTGAAATTTGCTGCGACACCACTGACTTTAAGGAGAGAGAATGTTTCTCCGTAGCGACCCTTAACAATCGACAGCAGCATCTGCTCGTCCTCGGTTTTGTTTATGGCCTCATTGTAGTCCGCCCTTCCCTGACTAATAGTCCGCGGCCCCACCCTAGCGCAGCCTGATATTGTAAACATACCAATAAGAGGGTTGACAGAATCAAAACCCACCGATCCTTAAAGCAATAGGTTTTCATTTTTTCACCTTTAGAAATGCGATAATAGAACGCGAATCAGAAAGTCGTCTAAATCAGTTTCGTTATGAAAATGGTTATCGACACTCCCGGCAACGGAGCCCGGCGTCGGCTGGGCAGGAGGCGCTGGGCAATAGAATAAGAATCCCCACCGCCAACATCTTCCTGCTGATAGAACTCTTCTTGAATGATTGCATTTCTATAATTCTTTTCTTCAACTTCCGGTTACTTCTTGAATTGCCACGTGCCAATTTTCCTACCATCGTCGGTATACTGATCGTCTCGCCACACCGGCGTAGGAAAGCGGTGTCAGCGGCAGCCCGATGATGTCGATGAAGACCGAACAGGCCCCGCCCTTCTGCGGCACCTTCCCTTCAATGACCTTGATGTCGTAGGTCAGGTCCTTGCCTGCGAGCCGCGGCCGGCTCAGCTTGACGACCACGTCCTCGAGCTGCTCCCTGCCTTTCTCGTACATCGACACGGTGGCATTGGGAGGGTCCTTGAGGATGCAGTAATTTATTTTTATCCCAATGCCAATCAACGAAAATCAATCAGCTGCCCTCTCTTTATCGCTGTCAATTTCCGTGGAATCTTTTGCAAGCGGCTGAGGGCTTTCTTTCAATATTTTCAATGGAACAGCGTCTTTAATATGCAAGTCACGTTGCGGAAAAGAGATTTCGATCTCATTGGCATGAAAGCTGTCCCAAACCGCCATAAGAACCGCATCCCTGACATTATCAATCCCATTTTTGGGGTCATTGATCCAAACCCGCAACTCCAGGTTAACCGTACTGTCTCCAAATTCCATGACGAGGCATTTGGGTTCAGGGATCTTTAGAATACGTTCGATGCTGGTGGCAGCGCTCAAGGCCAGGATTTTTGCCTTGTTCAAGTCCGACTTATAGGCGACACCGATTGGTATTTCGAGGCGTAGGTTGTTATCGTCGTAAGATAGATTTTCGATTTTTTGCGTTACGAAGACCTCATTGGGTATGAGCATTAATGATCCGGTGCGTGTGGCCAACTGAACATTGTTTAAGCCTATTTGCGTAACCCATCCCCAGCCGCTGCCAGTACTGCTTTTCTCAAAGACGATCACATCTCCGTGACGAATGGGTTTAGTGATCAACAGCAATATCCCACTGATAATATTGGATCCAATTTTCTGCAGCCCAACGCCGATGCCCAGACCGATGGCGCCTCCGGTGATCGCGATGGCCGCCATATGGATCCCGGCCGCTCTTAAAGAGATCAAAATCACCACACTCACTATCGCCGCATTGATAACTCTTTGGAGCAGTGTTCGGTCCGAGTAGGTCAGATTGCTGTAAGTAAGCAACCTGTAGGCAATAAACCGGTTGGCCGCGCCCGCCGCTGCCCACAGCAGAATAAAAACGACAATCGCTTCGGTCAAACCCCAAACGGAGGTGCTGATTTTACCCAACCTGATCGTCATGCTGTCAAGCAGCATAACGGTTGGGTCCCACAATTTGAATATCCGCAAAAATCCGACAAGCACGCAGGTCACATACACAAAGCGGGACCAGAACGTACTTTTAATGTAAAAAGATGCATAGCGAATGATCAGCAAGACGAGGATAAGGTTGATGGTCGTGTGCAGAAGATTGGCCGGGATAGCGAATTTTTTGAAAAGAACCTGACAGAACCATATAAGAAACAGCCAAAAGACATACTTGAGGATGATGGCAAAATGGGCCGGGCGCAATACAAATCGCATGTGCGCCCTAACTTTCTCGATGTCTTTTTCAAGATAGTGATTGAGCTTGCGAGCTAAAAACCAGGCAAGCAAATAAGTGACGCCAATGGCCCCAATCTGCAGAAATCCGATCGGATGAGAAAGATCGTCAAGTAGCTCTTGTACCAATGATGTGAATAACCTCGAAAATTCAACCGAGGATATTGAATTTTCCATTCCAGATTATCCTTTAAGATGATTTTTGAATTGAATACGTCTTGTAATTTTATCTGTCCGACCTATGAATCCTCTCCACGTTTTTGCGATGGCGGTTTGCGATCGCTCTCCTCTTCGTCGTCCGGCTCAGCGGAGAGCCGCTCGGACGTTTCCCACACCTGCGCCTCGAAAGTGCCGGCCTCGACCGAGCCCCGCGGCGGATAGTCGAGAGTACCTTCGAGCTGCTCAATTCTGTCGGCCGCAAGTTTTGGAAACGGCAGCTTGCCGGCTTTGCGCCAAGATTCAACTTCTTTCGCAGCCGTCTCGCCACGCTCACCGTCGAGCCCGTCGTCGCGTCCCATGTAGAGGGTCTGTGAAGGAAAGGCAAAGCTGCTTCCTGACTTTTTAACTATATCGCTCATTCGCAGCAAGACGTCTTCGCGTATGGCGTAGAATTCGTTGAAGTCCTGGGTCAGTGCATATATCCGGACGCCGATGTCGAGGGAAGATTGACCGAAGCCTGCGAAGCGCACGCGCACCGTGTCGGAGTCGACCTTGGGATGGGCATGGAGCATCTCGCGAAACTTCACCAGCACATGGCGCAATTGATCATTTCCGGTCTCGTAGCGTAGACCGATGGTCGCGCTGATCAGCATCCGATCGCATTTCGCCCAGTTGATCAGCTGCATATCTGCGAGGGCGGCGTTGGGAATCGAAATCAAAGTGCGATCGAGCGCCCGGATCTTGGTCGTGCGCACGCCGATG
>JBATHN010000277.1:0-3048 GCA_049666885.1 Desulfobacterales bacterium | reverse complement strand
GAGGCGGCGAATGACTAATCGGAAAAAGTTCATCGTTTCACATGCGCCCTTCTGGCACTACGGCAGCAACATCACCGAGCGCAGTTACCACACCATGTTGGCCGCCCTGCCGGCCGTATTGATGGGCCTTTTTTACTACGGTGCTCCGGCCATAGCCGTCGCGGCATTGTCGGTTTCCTCCGCCATCGGCTGGGAACTGGCCATCAACAAGGTCACCAAGCAGACCATCACCATCGGAGACGGCAACGCCGCGCTCATCGGTCTTCTGTTCGCCATGCTGGTGCCGGCCACCATGCCGTGGTGGGCGGTCCTGACAGGCACTTTCATTGCCGTCGTCATCGGCAAGCACATCTTCGGCGGCATCGGGGGAAACGTCTTCAATCCCGTGGTGCTGGCCGTGGCCATCCTGGCGATATCCTGGAAGTACCTGCTCGATTTCGACGCCGCTTTGCTCAATTACGATCCCGGTTTTATAATGGCGGCGCCCCTGGTGAAACTCAAGGCTTTCGGCGTCGATGCGGTGAAGGACTATTCTTATCTCGGCCTGCTTTTCGGCCGTCAGGCCGGCGGGATCGGGTCCGGCTTCGGCCTGGGCTTGATCGCTGGCGGCGTCTACCTGATCCTGAGAGGATTCATCCGCTGGGAAATCGCGCTTTCTTTTCTGGCCGGCGTTTTTGGGATGGCCTCTGTCTTTTATGTTATCGATCCAGGCCGGTATGCAGACCCGTTTTTCCACCTGCTCACCGGATACACCCTGATCGGCGCCTTTTTTCTGGCCACCGAAGACTCGGCTTCACCGGTCAACTTTATCCCGATGCTCATCTACGGGATTGTTGGGGGCATCATCACCGTGTTGATCCGCAACATCGGCGTCTACGCCGATGGGGTGCTTTACGCCATTCTCGTCATCAACCTGATACAACCCCTGGTCGACAAGATCCGGCCCCAAGCGGTAGGAAAGGTGGTCTAAGATGCGTGAAATGATTCAAATGGTCGTTGTTCTCACGGTCTTGAGCTTCGTTTCGGGCGGCCTGCTCGCCTACGTCAAAGACGGCACCAAAGAGAAAATCGAATTCCAGCAACTCACTTTCGTGAAAGGCCCCGCCATCAAGGAAATCCTGAAAGGCGCCACCAACGATCCGATCACAGACCGCTTCAAACTCAAGGATGGCGATACCGAACGAAGCTTTTTCGTGGGGGTGTTCGACGGAAAGCCGGATACGGTGGCATTCGAGAGTTCCGGCAAGGGCTACGGCGGCGACATCGGTGTAATGGTCGGGGTGAAAATCGAAGACGACAAGATCGTCGGTGTCGGGGTGACCACCCACAGCGAAACGCCCGGCCTCGGTTCACGGGCCAAGACCGACCCGGCCTTTGTGGCCCAGTTTCCCGGTATGCCGCTCAAAGAGACCTTCAAAGTGAAGACGGACGGTGGACAGGTGGACGCCCTGTCGGGGGCAACCTTGACGTCGCGGGGCGTGGCAGCTGCCCTGACGGAAGCCGCTGGAATCTATGAAAAACTCAAACCACAGATAGAAGATAAAGCCAAGACTTTTTCCAAGTAGACAATGGGGGAATAAAATGGCGCGATCGATTGCTCAGGAATTTACCAAAGGCCTATGGGACGAAATACCGCCGTTTCGTCTGGTTCTGGGACTCTGTCCTGTCCTCGCGGTCACCAAAACGGTCGAAAACGGCTGGGGTATGGGCCTGGCCACGACCTTCGTGTTGCTAGGCTCCAACGTCCTGGTCTCGATTTTGCGAAAAGTCATTCCCGCAAAGGTCAGGATCGCCTGCTTCATCATCATCATCGCCACGTTCGTGACAGTCGTCGAACTGGTGATGCAGGCCTTTGCCTACCCGCTGTTTCTCAAACTCGGCATCTTCATTCCGCTCATCGTCGTCAACTGCATTGTCTTGGGTCGGGCCGAGGCTTTTGCATCTAAAAACAACGTCATCCGGTCGACATTGGACGGTCTCGGCATCGGCATCGGTTTTACCCTGGCCCTGTCGGCACTGGGTGCCGTTCGGGAGCTATTGGGAACCGGCGCCCTGACGATCTTTGAAACACCGATTCAAGTCTTCGGACCCTCTTTTCAACCCTTCACCTTTATGATCGAAGCCCCCGGCGCCTTTGTTGGTCTTGGATTGATGCTCTGCATCATGAACCTGCTGGGTAAAAAATAGGAGATCGTCATGGGTGACTACCTTGTTCTTGCCATCAGTTGCATTCTCATCAACAACATTCTGCTGGCCCAGTATTTGGGAAACTGTCCGTTTCTGGGGACATCCAAGAAAATGGAAACCGCCACCGGTATGGCCATGGCGGTTATCTTCGTTCTGGTCCTGGCCGGTGCCATGACCTGGGTGGTCGACACCTATGTTCTCAAAAAATTCGGTCTCGAGTATCTACGCACGATCTCCTTTATCCTGGTGATCGCCTCCCTGGTCCAGTTCGTCGAAATGTTTCTGAAGAAAAGCATCCCGGCACTGTACGCGGGTCTGGGCATTTTTCTGCCTCTGATTACCACCAACTGCGCCGTCATGGGTGTGTGCCTGATCAACATCAACGAAGAGTACAGTTTTTTACAGGCGCTGGTCGCCTCGTTCGCCTACGCGGCCGGCTTCGGCCTGGCGCTGATTCTTTTTGCCGGCGTACGGGAACGGATCCTTCTGGCCCGCGTCCCGCGGCCGCTGCAGGACACCTCGATCGGGTTGATTACGGCCGGCCTCCTGTCACTGACTTTTTTTGCCTTCAAAGGCTGGGTGTAACAAATCGAGAACGGCCGGAAACCATTTTCTGCATTAGCGGTTCTCACCGCCCGGTTGGAGATAATCTTTTTAGCGTCAAGGGCCACCGGTGCATCGTCCTGCGAAAGCGACTGCAGAACAATCCCGTCCAGATTCCGGCCGCATTGCCCTGATCTCCGGCTGTCGGTCCCTGGAATGAGGCCGAACCGTTGACATGGTGCTCTTGCTTTTGTTTAATTGACCCCATCGGCCGCCCCTGAACCGCATATGCCGGTGTGGCCGGCCGGACTTAACAAA
>JBATHN010000276.1:0-8861 GCA_049666885.1 Desulfobacterales bacterium | reverse complement strand
TGTTATAGCCCTCCATGTCAAGAGTAACGAATGCAAAACCCAGTCCTTTGAAATAGTCCACAATCCGGTGGCGGAGATCCGCAGAGGCCAATTTTTGAATATCATCAGGGGCAATCTCCAGTCGGGCGGTATCGCCGTAATGTCGAACCCTGAGCTGTTGCGAAAAATCCAACTCACGCAGAAAGTCCTCCCCGACATCCACCTGGCGAAGTTTTTTCGGTGTGATCTGATGGTGGTAGGGGATACGGGAAGCCAGGCAAGCAGAAGACGGCTTGTTCCATGTCGGCAATCCAAGCTGCTGAGAAAGTTGGCGGATATCGGATTTGGTCATTTCGGCTTCAAAAAGCGGACTGCGGACGCCCAGCTCTTCCAAGGCCCGAATGCCGGGACGAAAGTCGCGCTGGTCATCCAGATTACCACCGTCGAGCACATAGAAACACCCGTGTTTATCAGCCAGGGCCTTCATTGCTGCAAACCGGTGCTTTTTACAGATATAACATTTATCGGTCGGGTTTTTGACGAACTCCGGCATTTCCAACTCTTGGCTCTCCACCAACAAGTGATGCACTCCAAGCTGCCCTGCAAGCTGCACCGCATCCTGCCGTTCTTGACGAGAAGTGGTCCCCGAGACAGCCGTTGCCGCCAAAACGTTTTCGCCCAATACATCGACCGCAACCTTCAGCAAGAGCGCACTGTCAACGCCGCCCGAGAAAGCAATCAGTACCCGCTGCATGGCAACCAGCAGCGCCTTTAGACTATCGTACTTGCGCATAACAGAGTCATGGCGTGATCCGCTCATGGTGGCACTCCTGATAGATGGAGGTTTCGCGCCCATTTTTGACAACTGTCTTCAGCCGGGTGGTAAGGTATCGCTCTTTGCGATGAAAGAATCCAGATCCGACGTCGAATATCATGGGAGTTCTTATCCTTGTTGAATGTAAATTCTTTATGATTATTACCAAACATCTACTGGCACCTGAAAATCGCATATCGAAATTGATTCCATTTGAAAAAAAGGTTGAAACGTATATGCGAAGCCGATTCGTGATGCCGGCAAACGAGAGACCATGCAACGTGAAGGGTCCTCGCTCTAAGAACAATAATCATTACTTACGGGGACTGCAAAAAGCAAGGGTGCTGAAATCAAAGCCTCTCAAAATTGTTTGGGATCGAAGGTAATGGCGAAATGGTTGATACTGAAATGGAATTCGATCCTATTATGGCCGCGATTACTTTAAATTCACCGGCACTTGGATTTACAAATAAATTGTCTTAACCCTTCTCATGCCATCGAATGCGAGAATTTTTTATTTTATACCGCTCTTGTCACGGACGATTCGATCATCATTTATATAAGGAGCGCGTCATCAATGGAAAACGATTCGTGGAAGACCAAACCGACGGATCGGTTCGTTCTCAAGTGGATAAAGCTGAACCTGTCGGCGCGGATAACGCCGCATCTGTTGGCGTGGCCGTGGCTCTCGCCCTGGCAGATCACCCTCTCATCGGCGCTTCTCGGGTCCCTGGCCGGTCTGGTGTTTGCACTGGGGGTCGGCTGGCTGGCCGGCATCATTGCAGCCGCCGCTCAAGTCCTGGACGGGGTCGACGGTCAGTATGCCCGTTTGACCGGCCGCGTGAGCAAGAGCGGCGCCTTTTGGGATTCGATTCTCGACCGATACGCCGACGGTGCCATGGTCATCGGCCTGGTGGTGTACCTGATTCGCCTGCCGTTTCCCTTATCGCCGGGAATGTTGATTTTCCTCGGATCTCTGGCCCTTATCGGCTGCAATTTGATCAGCTATTCCAGCGCCCGTGCGGAAACGCTCGACCTCGACCTCGGGCCGCCGACGCTCGCCAGTAAGGGCACCCGCACCAGCGTCATGATTTTGTGCGCCTTTTTCAGCTTTATCTGGTCCGGTCTGCCGGCAGTGGCACTGGTTTACCTGGTGATCCATCCGAACGGGACGGTTTTGTTCCGGCTCCTGAAAACACGTGAATAATCGATGGACGGCTGGTTAGTTTCCGAATCAGAAATCGCCATTTTCTGCAAGTTCAAGGAAATCAGCGGCATTGCGCGGAGGCGCACTCCTGTGCGCCGCACAAGCGATTCCAGACCTGTCACGCCCAAGGCGTGATTGACGCCGATCTGTCCCGAAGCAGGCGGGGAATTGCGGAAAAGGGCCATTTATGGACGGAAACTAGGTAGGAATGGCTTCAGCCGGGATCGATCGGTCCGCTTCCGCAGAATCAGGTTGAGGACTTCGCCATCATTTCCTGAATTTTCAGCGACAGTTTTTCGATCCTGAACGGTTTTTGAATCATGGGACAGCGTTCGCTATCAATGATGTCGGAACCGTCTTTGCCAAGCGAATAACCGCTGGCAATCAGGACACGGACACTGGGGTTGATTTGTTTCAGGTGCAGGTAAGTCTCCTTGCCGCTCAGACCGGGCATGATCATGTCCAGTACGACGATGTCGATGTCATTTGTCATTTTTTTGTAAATCTCAATCGCCCGTTCGCCGCTTTCAGCCACCACTACCGAATACCCGAGCAGTTTGAGGCCCTCGCGGCACACCTCCCGGATCTTGTCTTCATCGTCGACCAGCAGGATTGTCTCCCGGCCCAATACCTGACTGGGAGAGGACATAACAGAAGGAATGATTTTTCTCTTGGTGGCCGGAAGGTAAATCATGAAAGTCGTGCCGCTATTTTCTTTGCTGACGACTCGGATATGGCCGCCGTGGTTTTTAATGATGCCGTAAGCGCTGTACAAACCAAGCCCCGATCCTTTGCCGAGCTTCTTGGTGGTAAAGAAGGGGTCGAAAATTCGTTGCAGGGTCGATTCATCCATGCCGATACCCGTGTCGGAAATCGTAATTTTAACGTATCGCCCCGGCTTGAGGTTTGTTGAACGGGTTATGACACTTTTTTCCGTCAGGAGGATGTTTTCGGTCTGCACGCGCAGCTCTCCGCCGTCGGGCATGGCATGCCCGGCGTTGACGTAGATGTTCAGGAGGACCTGTTCGATCTGGGAAGGGTCGGCTTCGATCGGCAGAACATTAGGGACGAGTTTCTCGGTGATGCGGATGGCTTTGCGCGTTCGGCCGAACAACTGGTTTTGCTTTCGGAGCAGGGTGTTGACATCGGTGGGCTGGATTTCCAAGGCGCCACCCCTGACGAAGGTCAGCAACTGACGCGTCAGCCCGGCGCCGTCCTGGATATACTGTTCAACCGTTTTCAGCTGGCTTATGAAAGGGTTGCCCGCTTCCACTTTGAAAAGCATCAGTGAGACGATGCCCTGGATTCCCATGAGCAGGTTGTTAAAGTCGTGCGCGATTCCACCGGCCAGATTGCCGAGGGCTTCGATTTTCTTGGCCTGCAGAAGCTGAGTTTCCAGGATCTTGCGGAAGGTCTTGTCGCGCGCCACGCCGTAGGTCCCGATCAGCTCTTTGCGGGTGCCGGCGCGGCGATATACCCCTGTGGTGTTCAACTCGACGACGGCAAAGTCACTCAGCCGTCCGGTTTCGGATTCTTTGCGGGGTCCCGGTTTCAGACGCACCTCAAAAGCGGAAGTCGCCCGCTTGCCGGTGCGCCTTTCGTTGAATCGCCAGCGGGCCTTGTCAAGGTCGGTTTCATACAGCATCGTTTGGTAGGATCTTCCTACCAAGTCAGTCGAGCGGTAGCCGAAGAGCTTTTCGGCAGCGTTGTTGATAAAGGTAAAACGGCCGTGGGCATCCAGAGTGTAAATCATGTCCGGAGAATTCTGCACCATGAAGCGGAAGCGTTTTTCAGAGGCGCGCAATCGATCTTCCATTTCCTGGTTGATCTCCTGGAGCATTTTCTGCCGCAGGGCATTGTCGATCGTTTTGAGCAGTTCTTCGGTTTCGAACGGTTTTTTCAGGTAGTCGTAGGCACCCTCGCGCAGGGCCTTGACGGCGGAATCCACGGACGCTTCACCGGTCATCATGATCACCGGGGTATCGGGCAAGCGGTTGAGAATGCGCTCCATCAAGCTGAATCCGTCGTGATCCGGAATGCAGATATCAAGCAAAAACAGATCATAGTTTTTCTGGCCGATGATCTGAAGGGCCTCCGCGCCTGACGTTGCGGCCGTGACTGCGTATCCCCTGGGCTGCAGCAGTGCTTTCAAGCTCTCGCACATTCTCTTCTCGTCATCAACGACGAAGATTGCGGCGCGTTCGCTCATATATTCCTCACTCCAAGATGTTACGATCTGAAACCGGTAGCGTGATCCGGAAGGTTGTCCCTGTTTCCTTGCGGCTCTCACAGCTAATCGTACCGTTGTGGCTGCCGATAATGTCTTTGCTGATCGACAGACCGAGTCCCGAATACTCCGGACCCTTGGAACTCCAGCCGGGCTCGAAGAGCCGGGCAAGGGCTTCCTCCGTTATGCCGGGACCATCGTCGCGGATGGTGATGACGATGTCACCGCCGCCGACACCTGTTTTGTTCGGTTCATAGGCGGTCGTCATGTCAATGCGGCCGCCTTCCGGCATGGCTTCCGCAGAATTTTTCAACAGATTGATGAACACTTGGCTGAGGTGCCCCTTGTTGCCCGAACACGGGGGCAAGTGCGGATCCGGTTCAAAATTCAAGATGATGTGGGCGCGTTCGAAGATGGACGTGGTCAGCAATTTGGACAGGTCCTCAATGATACCGTTGATATCCAGGACCTCAGCGTCGGCGCCTGTTTCATAGCGCGATTTTGACAATTGTGCAATTATAACTGGTATTCTTTCGATTTCCTCCCGGATCAGCGCGATCTCGTTTTTCACTTCGGGTTGGCCTGCGACCTTTTCGGCGAGAACAGCCAAGTAATTTTTTACAATTCCAAGTGGATTGTTGACTTCGTGGATTACCCGATGGATCGCTTCGTCATCGAATGGTTCGCCCATCGCCCAGGTAGAAGACGGCCGAAATTCGGCGCTCTCCGTTTTGTCGAGGAGCGTAGCGGCCTGGGTGGCAAAACTGTCCAGGAGGTCCAGCTGTTCCCACAAAAGAGGAAACTGCGGTTCGTCGATCCCGGCGCAGATGACACCGATCCAACGCCCGTCAAAAATAAGCGGAAGGCACAGCATGCCTTCCGTATTCAGCAGGCGGACCAATTGCTCATCCGCGATAGTGATCAGGTCATTGGTCAGATATCCAAAGGAGTCAATAATCTGGCGGTGACTGAGCGTCAGCGCGGGCAGGTTCCCGCCAGTTGCAACCGGCAGTTCAATCCGACCGATGGGCCACTGATTTGGGCCCGATTCGGCGGGCTCGCCCACCAAAGCGTCATGGACCGGGTCGTAGTCGAAAAAAAATGCCGCAGCAATATCAAAGAGAATCTTGAAAGCCTGAAGCAGGGTTTTCTGCGTTGCGACCACCCCGCTGTCGGTCTGCGTGTGCTCGAAGGTGAGATGCTGGACGGACAGTTTTCGGAATTCTCCGAAAATGCTGAAGCCGCCGGCGTCCCGTTCCTTTTGGGAAGGGGACTGATTTTTTACCAGTGCCTCTGCGGTCAGGTCCACATCTTCCAGAAGCTCGCCGGTTTGTTTTTCCGCTTCCGCGAGGATGCGGTCGAGTCGGTCGGCCGGTAGACTGAACCCAAGTGTTTGCATCAGATCGATGCGATCCGCACCCTTCGCTTGGTAGCAGAAGATATTTGCGACGAAAATGATTTTAACGAGAGGCAGTGCGTCTGCGACAGCCTTGGGGGTGTAGTGATGATACAAGACCGCATCGGCCACGAAAGGATGGGCTTTCAGGTTCCTAATGACGTTCCATCCGGCTTCGCAGTGGTTGGTGCCGATACTGTCGTTTTCGGCCGGAAGCGCACTGTCGGTCTGAACCGACTTCATGAAAAGCGGCCCATAGTCCTTTTTAAAATTGGACCAGAGTAGCAGTTTGCCGACATCGTGGAGCAATCCGGCGATGTACGCATCATCCGCAAGTTCCGGAACCAGCTGCTCGCTGAGCAATCGGGCGATAACCGCGCAGCGCAGCGAATGGAACCAGAACTGGTTGAAATTGGCGTCGGTCTTCCACAACAAGGGATTCGCCAAGGGATTGCTCAGACAGAAAAGGGCAACATTTTTAATGGTTCCCTGGCCCAGTTGAGACACAACCTGCTCGATAGCATTCAAGCTGGAGGTCTTCGTGTCTTCGCCCCCATACAACCGCATGATTTTTATCGTCAGGGCGGGGTCCATTGTCACCAGTCGGGTTATATCCCGGGAGACCGCCGTGCTACTGTCACAAAGGCGGTTGAGCTTGATTAAAACCTGAGGATGGCACGGCAGCGGAATGGCTGTGTTGATTTTGCTGAATATCTTGGGTGGATTCTTCACTTATTCAGATTGTTCTGCAGCTGACGGTAAAGTGTTTCCCAAATACTCTATCCCAATTTCCACAGGGGTGTGGCACTTCACACCACACCTTAAATACTGTAAAAGGTCGACAACATAGGGCCAATAAGGACCCTCCGACCGGTTTCTCCATTATCATGAATCTCTGTAGCGCGCTGTCGCCAATGATTTCAGCCGGTTAACCCTGCACCGCACCGCCCTTGGGCGACCTTTTCAAGGGCCCGATCGCGTTTCGCTTTGTCGAGCGGACGCGATCTGAATAATGAGGTATTATACACGCAAACAAATTGTTGTGCAAAATTATGCAATAATACTGCCAACATGAAACACGTGAGCGGGAGTGGCGGCCCGGGGAAGGGCTGCCCTGTTAGTTTCGCCGGGCATCGAACGGCTGGTTGTAGGTTGGTATTTGCGGGAACAAATAAATTCCGGGGGTGATTTTTTTGGCGTTATCCGGAATGGACGGAAAGCGGGACGGCTCCGAAAATATATGTTTTTTCAACGTTGCTTCTGTGGTATGCGGGGTCGCATATCGGATGATAAAGCCGTATCGCACCGATGCACGAAAGGTGTGAAAGAGATGGGGAAGACCCATCCGGTATCCCGTATGCGGCGAGTCGCAGGGTCAGTCACGTGAGATGACAATGGAATCGGTATTCTGGGCAATAACCCTGACGCTTTTTTTAGGTGGGACCGGGCTGCCGTTGCCCGAGAATCCCATTTTGATGGGTGGCGGGTATGCCATCTTCAAACGGGTCACCCCGCCGGCCGTCAGCCTCATCGTTTGGTATCTGGCGATTGTCGCCGGAGATGCCTTCCTTTTTGCAGTTTCTCACTGGTTCTTCACCCGCCCGACAGTTGCGGCCTTTCTCAAGCGGGTCGGCGGTGTTAATCGCTTAGAGGCCTACCGTAAGGCCTTTGCCGTTCGTGGCGGGTGGACGCTTTTTTTAGCCCGCTTTACCTTCGGCTTCCGTGCCGTGGCATACATCGCGGCCGGGGTAGCTCACTATCCCTGGAAACGGTTTCTGTTGGTTGATGGACTTTCCGTTGCCCTGCAGGTGATCCTGTTTGTCGGGGTCGGCTATTTTGCAGGCGAAAAAATCGACTGGGCTGAGAACGCTGCTCATAAGATCATTTTATTTTTAGGCATTTTGGCGGTGATCAGCCTTCTGATCACCTGGCTGGCGTCTTATCTGGTTCACTTGTTTACAGACCGTAGCCGACCCCAGAATCAGTCCGGCGTATCGGAGGCCAGATTAAACTCCTCGGGCCCAGAAGGCGGGCGAAAAAAAGAAGGCAGCGAATAGCTTAAGGCGACTGGAGGCGGCATTCACTGGCACACAATATCGGCGTGCTGACGGAAGGTGACCGTCACCGTCTGCAGGCCGTTATTTGAACCTGCGGTCGGGTATCTCGCGGTCCTCGTGTGGGGAGGTGGTATCGGCCGGAATCTCTTCGTCGGTCCTGCAGGTCGAAATTCCCAGTAGGGCACTTATCGGGCACCAACCGGCAATAGCCGTCAGCAGAATGACCGCGCCCAGAATGACCCAGTAACCGCTCCATAGAATCGAGGCGCCGATTAGGGCCAGACCGATTACCAGTCGAATCAACCGTTCACTTTTTCCAGCGTTGCATTTCATGGACATTAACTCCAACTTTCCTGTTGTTGAGGTACGGTCCTCTATCCGCGCCGGGTCTGACCGATTCCCGGTGGCAGCTGCCTGTCGATCGACCGGTCAGTTGCAACGCTATAAAAAGCAAGAGGTGTACCAGAACGGGGTATCAATTCTTTTATTAATTAATATCGATATCTTAAAAACAATGCAGTCGAACCTTTTCACCCTGTATCTGTCGATACGCTTTACAAACTGTTAAAAAAGTTGGATGACGTACCAGAACCCATCAAACCGATTGAAATTCGTCTGCGACGCTATCGGAGGTAACGGTTTCCTGTGGAGAGCGTCGCTGCCGCTTGCTTTCGGTGGGGCTCTTGGGGTATAGCGCATTACAAAGGTCTGAGCGGCGGCCAACCTCAATTTTGCGAGGATGACCAGTGAACCGGCTTTTTTTGTGCCGTAAGAAAATCGATTCAACCAGAGGCGTTAAACTGCGTTTCCGGCGGCGGGAACTTTATGAATGTTCGATCGCTGTCACCTTTTTCAGCAACCCCGAATCAGAGGAGAAACGATGAAAACGTTACCCATTGCCGAGTCATTGAGCACCTTAAGGGAAAAGGTCATGGCAAAAGGGTTTGCAAGTGCTACCGGCTGTTATGTCGACAAAGCCAGCGGCGCCATGATCTATGATGTGGAGGGCAGAGAATACATCGATTTCACCGGCGGCATCGCCGTGATGAACGTTGGTCATTCGCATCCCAGAGTGGTGGCGGCGATCAAAGAACAGGCGGAAAAATTCACGCACACCTGCTTCATGGTATTGCCATACGAACCGGCGGTGCGGCTGGCGCAGAGGCTCTGTGATCTCGTTC
>JBATHN010000275.1:0-5469 GCA_049666885.1 Desulfobacterales bacterium | reverse complement strand
TGAGCGGGAAAATTTTTAAGCGTTTCGGCGATCGGCTTGACACCGGCAAGCAAGGCCCGTCCGGACTTCTTTATTCCCCGACCGCTGAGCAGTTTTTTCATTTCTTTGAAGAGGGCGTTTTTATCGCTTTCGATTTTTTTTACCGGGTAGCGCGCCACGGCTCTGGCGCGGAGAACATAGTGCGGCTGATCCAGACGCTCCATGACCACGAGGCGACGATTATGGCGCGTGTGGGGGATGATGTAGGATCGATCCAGAACCAGCTTGTAGACCGACAGCCACCGGCGCCTGACCTCGTCCAACTCCTCTTCGCAGTGCGGACCTTTCATGAAGATCACCATACCCCCGGGTGCAAGGCATCCACGAACTCGCTCCAAGGTCTTGGCCATCGTTTCCACGGCCCGGGTAATGACACCGGCCACCGGTTCCTGAAAATCGGCACCGATTTTCTTTTCGATGATGCGAACGCCCTCCATCATCAGTCGATCGACAACCATGGTGAGGAAATTGGCCCGCTTGTGGCGACTTTCGGATAGAAGAATCTCCAAATGCGGCTGATAGATCTTAAGGGGAATACCGGGCATGCCGGGGCCGGTTCCCAAATCGAGCAAGGGTGAAGGAAGTTGCACGAGGTCGGCAGGCAGGATCGAATCAATATACAATTTGACGACCATGTTGTCGAAATTGTGCACCCGCGTCAGATTGAGCTCCGGGTTGCTCTGACGCAGCATCCCGTGATAAGTCCACAGCTGTTGGACCTGCAGGGCCGACAAATGAATGCCGCATCTTTCGAACAAGACCCGCATCTTTTCCGGCTCGGGGGGACCGGTGGTAATGGACGAGATTTCCTTCTTGGTTTGCTTCATGTTACCGCTTGCAGCCAAAACAGAATGGCTTGTTATCCGGCAATTTCCGGTGCAGATGAAAGATCTTTATGTGTTATGCGCTCATGGCCCAGTGTGCCGCCTCGATGAATGAAAATGACGCGCCGGAGCCCGGATAACCGGTTGAGAAAAGCGGATGACCTGATCTTGAAGCGCTTATGCTGTTGACCGTTTTTAAATCCGGCCGGCTCAATATAACCACCGGTAAACACCGGTAAGGGGTCCCGATGCTCTCTTCAACGTGTTTTAATCATCCACGCTGGCCGGTATTCTTTGAGGACAACCACCTGCTCGCGCTCTTCAAACCAGCCGGGCTGCTCACACAGGGAGATCGTTCCGGAGCGGTGTGTCTGCTGGAGCTGGCCAAGGGGTGGCTGAAGGAACGCCACGCCAAACCCGGCCGGGTGTTTCTCGGCCTGGTACACCGTTTGGACCGACCGGTGGCAGGCGTGACGCTGTTCGCACGCACTTCCAAGGCCGCCGCCCGTTTAAGCGCCCAGTTTCGTTCAAGAACGATCCAAAAAACCTATCTGGCCGTTGTCGAGGGCACGCCCGACCAGCCGGACGGAAACCTGTACGATCACATAGAGCGGCAGCGGCTTTCGTGCCGTATCCTTTCCGAACCCATCGCACGCAGCCGCGAAGCCCGCCTGCAGTACCGCCTGATCGAAAGCACCGGGAACCGGAGTTTGCTGCAGGTGGCGCCGGAAACCGGGCGGCGGCATCAGATCCGTCTGCAGCTCGCCCATGCCGGCCATGCGATTGTGGGGGATGTGCGCTACGGTGCCGGCAGCCCCCTGAAAGACCGGCAGATCGCACTGCTGGCCAGGGAGATCATCGTAATGCATCCCACCCTCAAAACGCCGTTGCGACTGGTCTGTCCGCTCCCGGCCGGTTGGCCCTGGCCTGCAGCACCGGAGGAGGTGCCGGCACCCTTCTGGAACTATGACGATTTCCTCCGCGACGGTGACGGTTTTCGCGCCGCCGGTCTGAAGCCATCGGTTTAATCCCCTGATTCGTAAGGACAATCAAATTTTAAAATCCCTCTCGGCCTCCCTTTCATAAAGGGATGAGAATTTTCTTCTTTGCATTTCCGTTTATCCGGGTGCAAGCGCCACCACTTTTTGCAGGTTACGGGTTCTGAGTTTCCAGTTTCGCGTTTCTATTTTCTTAAGGGTCACGGTAAGAAATAATTCCACAAGATTGCGCCGGATTTGGGTTCGTCTACAAGGCACATCCAGCGGTGCATATCGAGATACGTGTCGGTGGATGTAACGCAGTAGACGATCCAAAAGACAAGCAAGATGTGGAATTATTTTTTGCCGGGGCCCTAAGCCCTCACTCCCGGGTCAACTGCCGGTATTTGATCCGGTGAGGCTGGTCAGCAGCCGAACCCAACCGGCTGCGCCGGTCGGATTCATAGTCCGAATAATTCCCCTCGAACCACACCGCACGGCTGTTGCCTTCAAAGGCCAGAATGTGGGTCGCGATGCGGTCCAGGAACCAGCGATCGTGACTGATGACCACGGCACAGCCGGCAAAATTCTCCAGGGCCTCTTCCAGAGCCCTCAAGGTGTTGACGTCCAGATCGTTGGTCGGTTCGTCAAGCAGCAGAACATTGGCACCCTGCTTCAGCATCCGGGCCAAATGAACCCGGTTGCGCTCGCCGCCGGACAGCATGCCGATCCGTTTCTGCTGGTCGGCCCCTGAAAAATTAAACCGTGCGACGTAAGCGCGCGACTTGACGGTCAGACCACCCAGATCGATCACATCCTCACCGTCGGCGATCATCTCCCAGACCGTTTTGTGCGGATCGAGGTCGTCCCGGCTCTGGTCGACGTAGGCCAGGCGAACCGTATCCCCCATGCGGATGCTGCCGGTATCCGGCGGCTCCTGCCCGGTGATCATCCGGAACAGAGTCGTCTTACCGGCGCCGTTGGGACCGATGACACCGACGATGGCACCCGGCGTCAGGGTGAAGGTCAAATCTTCCAACAAAAGCCGGTTGCCGTAAGCCTTGGCAAGGCTGCGGGCCTCCACGACCAGGTTCCCCAGCCGGGGGCCCGGCGGGACGTAGATTTCCATATCTTCGACCCGCTTGGCACTTTCCTGCGAGAGCATCTTTTCATAGGCCTGGATGCGTGCTTTCGACTTGGTGCGTCGCGCCCTGGGAGACATGCGGATCCATTCCAGCTCGCGCTGCAGGGTCCTCTGGCGCTTGCTCTCGCCCTTTTCCTCCTGCTGCAGCCGGTTCTGCTTCTGCTCCAACCACGAACTGTAGTTCCCCTTCCAGGGGATTCCCCGTCCGCGGTCCAGTTCCAGAATCCAGCCGGCGACATTGTCCAGGAAATAGCGATCGTGGGTCACGGCGATGACGGTGCCCGCATACTGCTGTAGATGGTGCTCCAGCCAGGCCACGGTTTCGGCATCGAGATGATTGGTGGGCTCGTCGAGCAGCAGGATATCGGGTTTTTGCAATAACAGCCGGCAGAGCGCCACACGCCGCCGCTCGCCGCCCGACAGGATCTTGACCGGTGTTTCTCCCGGGGGGCATCTCAATGCATCCATGGCCATCTCGAGCCGCGAATCGAGATCCCAGGCATCCCGGGTATCCAATTGCTCCTGAATTTCTCCCTGGCGCTCGAGAAGACGGTTCATGTCTTCTTCGGACATCGGTTCGGCCAACTGTTCGTTGATGCGGCTATAAGCCTCCAGAAGATCAACGGTTTCCTGCACACCCTCCTGGACGACTTCCCGCACGTTTTTAGCCTCGTCCAATGCCGGTTCCTGTTCGAGAAAACCGATCGTAAAGCCGGGGGAAACGATCGTCTGACCGACGAAGTCTTTGTCGACCCCGGCCATGACGCGCAGCAGGGAACTCTTTCCGGATCCGTTCAGTCCAAGCACCCCGATTTTGGCGCCGTAAAAATAGGAAAGGGATATATCCTGAAGTACGGGCCGCTTGTCATGGAATTTGGCGACACCGATCATCGAATAGATGATCTTGTTGGGTTGATCACTCATTGATTGCGTATTCCTCTTCTTCCGTTATTGCGATACAGGCGAGGTCTTCAACTTTTTTCAATATTCCTTGTCGAGTGCGAATCCGCTCACCGTTTCTGTTGTCAAATATGATATTTTGGGTATATTTGCAATGGCTGACCGGCAGGGCCTGTTGGCCGGACCGGCAAACAATACCAAATGATCCATTTGATCGATGCAGTTTGACGAAACACTCGAGAAGACAGACTTTATGTTGGCGGAAGCAGCCGTCATCGAATCGCTGCGGCGATCGGGGGCGGTCGCGCTCCACCCGCGCCTTGAAAATGCGCTGCTGATTTACGATGACGTCGGCCGAACCGCTTTGACCGGCGTTTACCGTGACTATGTGTCAATCGCCCGACAGGCCGGCGTTCCGATCCTCATCTGCACGCCAACATGGCGGGCCAATCCCGAGCGCATCTCGGCCGCCGGCACCACCAGGGACGTGAACGGCGATGCGGTCGCATTCCTCAAGCAGTTGCGAAACCAATGGATGGACCGACCATCACCTCTTTTCATCGGCGGTCTTGTCGGCTGTAAAAACGACTGCTATAAACCGGTGGAAGGGCTGTCGACGGACGCCGCAAAAATATTCCATCTCGCGCAGGTTCATCAGCTGGCAGATGCGGGAGTCGACTTTCTTCTGGCCGCAACCCTGCCGGCTGTTGACGAAGCCTGCGGTATCGCGCTGGCCATGCAAACAACAGGAATTCCGTACATCATCAGCTTCGTCATCAATCGGGGGGGACGTATTTTAGACGGGCAGTCCTTCGAACAGGCTTTCAATAAAATCGACACGGTTTGCAACCGGCCGCCGCTCGGCTATATGATCAACTGCGCCTATCCATCGTTTCTGCGAGCGCGCGAGCAGCCTCGGAAAGTGCTGGCTCGCCTCATCGGCTTTCAGGCCAATGCCTCGTCGTGCGATCATGCGGAACTGGACGGAAGTGAACTGCTTCAGTCCGATGCGGTCGATGATTGGGGTAACCGGATGATCCTTTTGAACCGGCGCCATGGCATCAAGGTACTGGGCGGCTGCTGTGGAACCGGCCCGGCGCATCTGAAATATCTCGTTCACCGTTACCGAGAATCTTCGTAACACGGGCAAGATCGGACAGATGAACATTTTTACTTACGGATCACTCATGTTCGACCGGGTGTGGACTGTCGTGGCAGCCGGCATTTACCGGAAAACAAACGCACGGCTTATCGGCTACCAGCGCCGGCAGATCAGGGGGGAAGCCTACCCGGCTCTTATCCCTGGCGCGGCGGACGATCGGGTCGACGGGGTGGTCTACCTGGACGTCGGGCAGCGCGACGCAGCGCGGTTAGACCGCTTTGAAGGTGCCTATTACAGCAAAAAAAAGGAGATCTGCTCACTTCCGGACGGCAGCCGAATTTCAGCCTGGGTCTACGTTTTCAAAGAAAAATTTGCCGACCTCGTGGAGCCCCAAACTTGGGACCCCGAGTGGTTTAAAAAAAACGACATTCACACCTTTATGGCGGCCTACCAGGGATATCGATGGATGGACGAATCCGCAGA
>JBATHN010000274.1:0-2420 GCA_049666885.1 Desulfobacterales bacterium | reverse complement strand
TGAACCTCTGAACTTTAGGCAACCCTGAACCTATAACTGATCAGCTTAAGATCTACTTTATTTCAACCACTTCATTGCCTGCAACGACGTACACCCTTTCCTGCGGTTCGGGTCGGATGACCTGATTGCCGGTGAAACTTCCGAAGGCCGGCAACAGGGCCCTCCTTTCTCCGAAGCAGAAACAGGGGAGGGTTTCTTTTTGACGTCCCTTTCCCGAGACAAAAACGGCCGGGTGCACATGCCCGGCGATCGTGTAACGCGAACGGGTGGTGGTTTCTCCGGGTTTGTGGCGAAAGACGAAAGGGCCGGCATCGTGGTGTGCGACAATCCGGTCAAGCCGGAAAGGGGCCGGTGGCGGACCGGCTCTGAGGTCGTGGTTTCCGGTGACCAGGGTGAGAAGAACACCGGTCCAGCGCCGGCGCCATGTGTCGATAGTGGCGAGGAAGTTCCGGCCGCCATCGATCCGGCCGTGCATTAAATCGCCGAGTACCAGAAGCTCATCCGGCTGCAAACGCTCCATCAGAGACGACAAGCGGCCGATATCCTCGGCAGTGGTTCCACCGGGAATCGGAATCCCGCTGTTTCTGAACACCTGTGCCTTGCCGAAGTGGGAATCGGCCACGATCAACATCTTCGCTTGCTTCCAGTAAACGGCGCGTTCCGGCAGCAGCACAAGACACTGACCAAGTTTTTCTATTTCTTTTATCCCCTTCATAACTAACTTTATCTTGATATCTTCGGTTTATTGACGGCCTTTTCCAGCTTCAGCTGCATCCGCCGAACCCTGTCAGCGAGCTTTTCGGAACTGATCCGGGTCCGCAGGCGGTTGACCAGGATCGGAAAGGCCAGCGGCGTCGGCTGTGCGGTTTCGATCAGGTGCAGGCGTGAGGCGGCCATTCGATCAAGGCTTTGCGAGAGCCGCTCAAACTCGAGCTGCCTTTCGAGGATCTCACGGGTCGATTGCTCGATCAGCAGATTTCCGGGGTCATAGCGCCGAAACACATTGTAGAGCAGGCTGCTGGACGCCTGAACCTGGCTCCAGGTTTTACCGCGACCCGGATACCCCTGAAATACCAGGCCGGCAACCCGGGCAATCCCGCGGAACCGACGCCGCGCCATTTCCGATACGTTCAGACTCTCGAGGATGTCCTTCAGGAGTTCATCGGTATTGAAGATGCTGCCGTTTTCAAACAACGCCGTCGGTATTTCCCGGTCCGAAAGCAGCTCCAGACCGTAATCGTTTACGGCGATGGAAATGGTCAGAGGGGCCGGTTTTGAAAGCCGGTAGGCCAAAAGCGCGCCGAGGCCTTCATTGACCAGGTGCCCGTCGAACGAAAAAACGAACAGGTGATTCCCATCGCGGGATGCCAATTTCTCGATCAGCAAGTCGCCGCTTCCGGGGATCATCGACCAGCGGGCCTGAATGTCGAGCAGCGGGCGCACGGCTTCCATTTCCGGCGATTCAAAAATGCCTCTGCGGGCATCTTCCAACCGATCTCTGACGGCGGCGGCCAGTTTGGTGGACAAAGGCATCCGACCGCCCAGCCACTGGGGGATAGAGCCCTTGCGCCGACTGCCTTTGCGGACCCAGAGGGTCATATCCTTCATCCGCACGAATTCGAGAAGGCGTCCGGCGAAGACGAAACAGTCGCCCCGCTTCAGTCTTGACACAAACCGCTCTTCCACCGATCCCAATCGACGGCCATTGACAAACTTGACCAAAATGGCCGCATCGGCGGTGATCGTGCCGATGTTCATGCGATGGCGAGCGGCTGTCTTCGGATTTGAAACGGTGAACCTTCCGTTTTGCGGAGCGATTTTGGCATATTCAGGATAAGCGCCCAGGGATGGTCCACCGGTGGACACAAAGTTTAGAACCCAGTCGAACTCTTGTCGGGAAAGCTGCCGGAAGGCATGGGTACCGCGGATTTCCCGGAAAAGCGCATCCGGGCGAAAGCCGCTTCCAAGGGCGACGGTGACCAGATGCTGGGCCAGCACGTCCAGGGGGCGTGATACCGGATGGCGCGGCTCGATGACGCCATCGGCAACCGAACGCCGGGCCGCCGCCACCTCGATCAGCTCCAATGCGTTGGTGGGAACGCAAATCACGCGGCTTTTCTCCCCGGGACGGTGTCCGCTTCTGCCGGCGCGCTGAATCAACCGGGCGATCCCTTTGGGACTGCCGATTTGAATGACACGGTCGACCGGGGTAAAATCCACACCCAGATCGAGGCTCGAGGTGCAAACGACGCATTTAAGACGCCCCTGGCGCAATCTCTGTTCCACGGCTTCACGCTCGGCCCGATCGAGGGAGCCGTGATGCAGGGCGATCTGAGCCTTCCAGTCCGGTCGGGCCTCCAGGATTTCTCGAAACCAGATCTCGGTCTGGGAACGTGTGTTGGTAAATAACAGCACGCTCG
>JBATHN010000273.1:0-1648 GCA_049666885.1 Desulfobacterales bacterium | reverse complement strand
GCCGCCCAGTACGAAAGCTGGTCACTGCCCTTGAGCATCCTGCTGGGGACGCCGTTTGCGATTTTTGGGGCCTTTCTGGCGTTGTATCTGGCAAGGCTTTACAGCCTGAGCTTCGAGCTCAATGTGTTCGCCCAGATTGCCCTCGTGATGCTGATCGCGATGGCGGCAAAAAATGCCATTTTGATTGTTGAATTTGCCAAGCTTGAATTCGACAAGGGTCTTTCGTTGTTCGATGCGGCCATAAAAGCGGCCCGGCTGCGGTTCCGACCGATACTGATGACGGCCTTTTCCTTCATTTTGGGCGTGATGCCGCTGGTGGTCGCCACCGGGGCCGGGGCGGAGGCCCGGGTGATCATGGGAATGGCCCTGCTGGGGGGGATGACCCTGGCAACCGTGCTGGGCGTCTTCTTTTACCCGATGCTGTTTGTCTTCGTCGGCAAGTTCGCCCGCTACGAGCAAAAAAGAGAGGACCTCAAAAAAGCGGAGTAGTGGACGCGATGAATTTTGTTCAAACAAGGACAGCTATTATGATGGTGGCCGTCTGGGCTTTGATTCTTCTGGCGGGTTGTGCCGTGGGGCCTGATTTCAAACAGCCCGTTGTCGCAACTCCCGCGAGCTATCGACTCGACACGATGCCGGTGGAACCCGCGGAGAATCTTAAGTGGTGGGAGCTCTTCGACGACCCCGTTCTCTACAGTTTAGTTACGACTGCACTTGAGAACAACCGGGATCTGAAAATCGCCGCCAGCCGGATCGAGCAGGCCCGCGCGTTTCTGGGTTTTACCAGAGCCGATCAGTTTCCCGCGCTCGACATTCAAGGCGGGGCAACTGCAGGAAATTTTTTCGGCTCCGCACGAACCGATACCACCGACTCGACCTATTTTATCGCGGCGCCGCTGAGTTGGGAAATCGACTTCTGGGGCAAGTTCCGCAGGGCCACCGCAGCGGCCAGGGCCGAGCTTTTCGCCTCCGAGTACGGTCTCAGAACGGTCCAACTCAGCCTGGTCACCGAGGTCGTCGCGACCTATTACCTGTTGCTCGATTTCCATCAAAAGCTGGCCATATCGGAATATACACTGCAATCCCGCCAGAAAAGCCTGGACATCATTCAACAGCGTTTCGATAAGGGCATTATTTCCGAACTCGACCTGAATCAGGCCCAGATTCAGAAAGAGATCGCTGCGGCCGCCATACCGTTGTACCAGCGCTCGATTGCCAAAACCGAGAATGTCCTGAGCGTTTTGCTCGGCCAGCTCCCGGAATCCATCGCGACGGGAATCGACCTGAACCGCCAAACCATCCCGCCGGACATACCGACCGGTCTGCCGTCCAGCCTCCTCGAACGCCGGCCCGATGTCCTCGAGGCCCTGTACCTCCTGAAGGCCCAGACTGAAAACATCGGCGTCGCCGAGGCGCTGCGATTTCCGGCCGTAAGCTTGACCGGCACGCTGGGTATTGCCAGAACGGATCTGGGCGGACTAGTATCGCAAGGGGGCTACTGGTCGCTGGGTGGCAGCCTATTGGGACCGATCTATGATTTCGACAAGAACATACGGCGGGTCGACATCGAAAAGGCCCTGACCAAGCAAGCGTTGTATCAATACGAAAACGCGGTTTTGACCGCCTTCAGGGAGGTCGAAGACGCCCT
>JBATHN010000272.1:0-6450 GCA_049666885.1 Desulfobacterales bacterium | reverse complement strand
GCATCCGAAGCGATGTCCTTTTCTCCCGGCATGTAGATGAAGGACGGCAACATCTCGCGTGCGGCAACCGCACCGGGGCCGATCAACTGAGAAATTTCAAGAATGTGAATGTCGGGGGCCTCCCGGGCCTCCGATTCAGCCTCCGTGTAAGCCAGAATGCTGTTGGTTGTTCCCAGGTCGATGCCGACGATGAACTTCGCGTCACTCATTTTTAATTCTCACTTTTGATGATGTCATGTGTGTCAGAATATAGAGGGTTTTGTAAACGGTTCAAGATCGAAGTGTCCACATGTTGCCGCAGGCGGCTCGATGTTCTTGCGCCGCAGATGCAACGAAATTAAGCGCAACGCCGACGCTGGGCTATTGACGAAATCGTCAAATTTCCACTTCCGCCGGTGCAATGATCTCTGCATTTTGTCGACCTGAAAGCTTTGGCAGCTTTACCTTGCCGACTTGCCAACCCTTATGACGGAGAATACCGCTAAACGGAGGCTCGCCGACGACCTTTCCGGTCAGCTTGATGGCGCCCGGGTCGAAATCAGCATCGACAGTTATACGCTCTCCTTCAGTCTGGGCCATTATCGGTCTGGGATCGATATACTCCCGCACGATTTGAAGACAGCTGGCATGAATCGCACGCACGGCTGAACCGATTTGGGAATCCTCATACTGGTCGAGGTCTTCGGATAGAAAGTCCATCAACCGTCCTTCCCGCTGCATCATCGAAAAGAGGTGCAGAAACAGACGGCGTTCGGCGATATCCCCCTTTTCTATTTCCGGCCCTTTGGCGGCGATGTCGGCCTTTTTTTCACTGGTCGGTTTGAGCCGGCGAACGCGCGATCGGACAATGAGCCAGGTCAAAAGCCCGACAATGAGCGCCAAAAACAGCAGAGCAGGAAACACCGTGTACCAAAATCGAGGGATATAAAACAGAACGAGATTCCAAGCTTGGGCGCCGGACGCTTCATTTGCGGTGGTTTGCAGGAGTGGATGAATCTCTTCGACTAATGTCACAGTGCCGAAGTAGAGCAATACGCTGAATACGCCTGCAATTAAAAGACTGAAGAAAAAAATGGGAAACGCGACTCTGTTCGACACCCGATTTACGCTGTACATTGGCTGTATTCCCCCTGGTTGACCATACAATTCTAGTGTCTCGCCAAACATAAATTGTCTTACTGTCGCCCGCTGTTCTATATTAATTACAAGCCCGGCGGCATAACAATGTGCATCGGCAGTTTTGGTTTAGATTTCAGATTTCAGGGCCTGCCCGCCCGTATAGGATAATGCCAAATACCAAAATACAAGCAACAAAATACAAATAAATTCCAAATTTCAATACTCAATGACCCAAAGAGGTTTGTCATTTTGAATTTTGGTCATTGTAATTTGTCTGCTACCTATTAATTGCGATTTGGAATTTTTTACCGAAACTTAACAGTTTCCTCTTCGATCAAACTGGATGCTTGCAACTAATATTTTTAAAATCGTACCGCCGTCCATGTCGTGGCATTTTCTAATATAGGTACTATGGTTTACACTCATGGCCGATTTTTGGCAACTGAAGAGCTGCATTCAACGCCTCGGTGAAACGCCGGAATTTTCACTTGACCGTTCGAACTGCACAGGCGTGCGGCTTGTAAAAACGGCCCAATAGACACCGTCAGAGACGTGTCTTATATTTTCGAATTACGGATTAATTACCAACGTAATCTTGCAAAATTATTTCTGACTGCGACCCTGAACCGAGCAGAACTCATCGTGGCCGGCATAACGTTTACAAACGGCAACATTGTCACCCTTGACCAATCGTTTCCTGAAGCGGATACGGTGGTCATCCGACAAGACCGTATCGCTTATGTGGGGTGCGCGCAAGGTGCGACACCATATCAAGACCCCGGCTCAGAAATAATCGACCTGGACGGCAAAACGCTGATACCTGGATTCAACGACAATCACCTGCATGCCATTTACATGGGCGATTATTTTTCGCGACCCAACCTTTCAGGACTCGATCAAGTACAGATCATCAATAAACTGCTGGCAGTAGATAAAACGCTTGATAAGGGCCAAACGCTGACTGCCTTTGGTTGGGATTACCCGTCTTGTACCGATCCCCATCGTAAAATACTGGACCGTGAATTCCCGGACCGACCGGTTGCCCTTTTTCAATATTCGGGTCATGCCGTCTGGGTCAATACGGTTATTTTGAAAAAACTGAAAGTGACCGCTGATACGCCGGATCCACCAGGCGGCAAAATCGAAAAAGACAGCGCCGGGGAACCGACCGGGATCCTGAAGGACAGAGCCGCATATCCGGTTCATTACAAGCGTTTCATTCAGATGAACCTGCGACCCAAACTGCGCACCGGGCTGATTGATACCGCCCTGGCCCTTTTTCGAGAAAACGGAATGACATCGGTTCAGGATAACACCTGGTCACCTCCTACCGTCAGTCATTTCCAGCGCTTGAAAAGAAAAGGGGCCCTGACGGCGAGAATTTCCTGTTGGTCCCGCGGCGAGCACGCATGGTCCAGAATATGGCTGGAACACAAGCGCTATGACCCTTACTGGGTCAGAAAAGGGCCCCGCAAATTTTTTATCGACGGAACGTTCTCCACGCGCACGGCCATGCTCGAGTCACCCTACCGGGGCGAACCGGAAAACTTCGGTTTGCCGGCCATACCACCTAAAAGGCTCTATCATGAGATTCGAAAAGGCATTCAACAGCAGCGTCAACTTGCCCTTCATGCGATCGGAGACAGGGCCATTCGACATTTTTTAGATACACTCGAAGATTTTAAAGAGGCTAAAACCCGCGTCCGGGCGCTGCGTTTTCGATTGGAGCACGCGCAGTTAATTGCGCCCCGGGACTTGGAGCGACTGGCAGATTGGGGTATTTTGCTGGCCGTCCAGCCGTCGGCGTTGATCAATCTGAAAAAAGACCAGGGATTGCTTGGTGAAGAAAGAGCCGAGAGAGCTTACGCTTTTAAATCCATCCTTGAAGCGGGTATTCCGCTTTCCTTCGGTTCGGATGTCCCTGGAGAATCGCAGTTCAAGCCGTTGGAGCTGATACAGTTGGCCGTAAACCGCCAAACCGGCGAAAAGATTACCCCCCATGAAGCCCTTGAGGCGTACACCAAAGGCTCTGCCTACGCGGAGTTCATGGAATCCGAGAAGGGAACGCTGACCCCCGGGAAACTGGCCGATTGTGTGGTTTTATCCGAAGATCCAACCCGTTGCCCGCCGAACCGCATTCGAAATATCCGCGTGGAGATGACCATCACGGGGGGGGAAATAGTTTATCGTAGCGGCGAGTCATCGAGACCTTCACATTTTGGAGACGGAGCAGGCCCGGTCGGTGAGACCTAAATCACAAAGGGCCGGTGAACAAAAAAACTGACCGCTATCGGCCTCTTTTCGGATCCGGATGAAACAATGAATAGATCGCCGGGATGAGCACCAGCGTGATTAAGGTCGATCCAGTCAGACCTCCGACAACCGCCCGTGCCAGTGGCGCCTGGGCATCGGATCCTTCGCCGATGCCGAGAGCCAGCGGCAGCAAGCCGAGGATGGTGGTCAACGTCGTCATCAGGATCGGCCGCAATCTGCGACGACCGGCCTCGACCAATGCATTGCGTATGCTCATTCTGTCTTGAACCAATCGACCGGCCTGGTCGACCAAGAGAATGGCATTGTTGACCACGATTCCCCCCAGCATGATACAGCCGATGTAGGACTGAACGTTCAGCGTCGTTTTCGTAATAAACAATGTCACCAGCACGCCTATAGCGGCCAATGGAACGGAAAACATGACCACCAGAGGATCCCGCAGCGATTCATATTGACAGGCCAGTACCATATAAACGAGGACCAAGGCCAGCACGAGTGAGATGCCCAGTTCACGGGAGGCCTTTTGCTGTTCTTCGAAATTGCCCGCGACCGTCAGATCGTAGCCGACGGGTCGTGGAATCTGATCCAGCAGCGCCTGTACGTCAACGGCCACGGAACCCAGATCGCGCCCAGCGACGTTAGCGCTGACCGTCACCCGTCGCTGCTGGTCTTTGCGGTCGATCAGAATCGGCCCACGGCTCGATTCGGACGCGACCAGGTTGCGCAACGCTACCTTTTCACCGGATGCTGTTGTCAGGGTAAGATTGAGGATTTCGTTGATGGAGCGTTTCTCGGCATCTTCGAGCTGCACCAGAATGCGATAGGAGTTGCCTCCCGTTCGGTATTCGCCGGTTTTTGATCCGGCCACCGCGGTTTGCAGGAGCTGGGTGACGTCGCGAACACTCAGACCGAGATCGGCGACTTTCTCACGGTTTACGAGGATTTCCTGCTGGGGTATACCGGCTTCGAGGCTGGTCTGAACGTCCGTGATGCCCGGCACATCCACAATCAGTTTGCCAACGCTTGCGGCCAGTGCGTCGAGCGTGGCCAACTCGTAGCCGCGAATCTCGATGGTCAGCCCCTCGTCACCGCCCAGCAGTCGTTCCAGTAAAAACTGACCCTGTGGTGCCCGGACACGAATCTCCATTCCGGGGACGCGGCCGTCCAAACGGCGCCGCAGGTCTTGGGCAATTTCCAGGTTGGAGCGTTTGCGCTGAGCGGCCGGCAGCAGAGACAGGCGTATTTCACCCTCTGAGCCCGCGTCAGCCCGCCAGCCGGAGGCGCCGATACTGACCACCGACGCAACTGTCTCGGGCACGGCCGGTTGAATGATCTGCTCCATTATGCGGGTCTGCCGATCGACCAGCTCGAGGCGGGTGCCGATTTCCATCTTGCCGGTTATGCGAACCTCGCCCTCATCACTCGGCGGTAGAAATTCAGTGCCGATCAGGGGCAGAAGCAGCAGACTTGCTCCGAGCAGGGCAGCCGCCGATAGGACGGTGAGCAGACGATGTTCCAGGACCCATCGCAACAAATCCAGGTAACCGTTTTCGAGACCCGAAAAGACCGAGTTGGCGGCGGCGGCCCAATGGTTCGCTCCTGACGCCGGCTCCTCGAGCCGCCGTTGGCTTGATGTCAGGAGACGGGACGCCAGCATGGGCACCAGGCTCAGGGATACCGTCAGCGAACAGATCAGCGCAAAGATGATCACGTACGCCAGCTCCTTAAAGAGAATGCCCGAAACACCGCGCACAAAAATCAACGGAAGAAAAATGACCAGCGTCGTTATGGTGCTGGCGATGATGGCCGGCCCGACTTCACGGGCACCTTCCACCGCTGCTTCCTCCGGCGTTTCGTCATTCTCATTGCGGCGGCGAAAGATGTTTTCGAGCACGACGATGGAACTGTCGACCATCATGCCCACCCCCAGGGCCAACCCGCCCAGGGTCATCAGATTTAGCGTGAACCCCCCAAAGAAAATTAATGCAAAAGTGGTCACGATTGAGATCGGGATCGACAGGGAAATCACCAGTGTGCTTCGGATGTTGCGCAGGAAAAACAGCAATACCACGATCGCCAGCCCGCCCCCGTAAAGGACCGAGCGGGCAACGTTGGCGATTGAGCGTTCGATAAAATTGCCCTGGTTGATGACCGGGACAATTTTGATCTGAGGATAGGCTTGGTTGACCGCTTCAATTTCAGCCAGGATGCGCTTGGACACTTCGACTGTATTGGCATTGGCCTGTTTGCGAATCGCCACGCGCAGTCCGCGCCCACCGTTAACGCGCACGATGCGCGTCAGCTTCTCATAAGTGTCTTTGACCTGGGCGATTTGACCCAGCGTTACGGCGGCGCCGTCCCGCCGGACGATGACCGTGTCTCGAATCTGTTCGAGGCTGACAAACTCGGCCGGTGCGCGCAGCATGACCTCGTAGCGTCCCTGTTCGATCTTGCCCGCCGGAAGATCGAGGTTGGCGTCGCGAATGGCGTCGAGCACCCGGTCCAGAGGCAGACCCACGGCCTTGATCCGGTCAGGATCTAATTCGATCCGGACCTCGCGGTTGAAGCCGCCCCAGACGTCAACCTGAGCAACGCCCGGAATACGGGCAAAGCGGTAGCGGATCTGGACTTCAATCAGTTCCGTGAGTTCCACTGGATCGAGATTGCTGGAAATTCCCAACAGGACGACCGGAAAACTGGCAATGTCGAATTTTCGGATGCGGGGCCTGACGATATCTTCCGGCAGCTCGTTGATCTCGTCTTCGAGTTTGCCTTGAACATCAATCGCCGCCGTGTCGATTTCCGTGCCCCACACGAAACTGACGCGAACTGTGCTTCGGCCCTCCGAGGATGACGAAGTGATTTCTTCAACCCCGGGCACCGTGGCAACGATTTCTTCAATAATCTGAGTGACCAGCCGCTCCATGACCTCGGGGCTGGCACCTTCGTAATCCGTTCGGATGCTTAGCGTTGGCAGTTCGATGTTGGGCAGCATGTCGATCTGCAGCCTGCTCAGAGAGACGGCCCCGAGGATGACCAGGATCAAGGTCACCATTG
>JBATHN010000271.1:0-3668 GCA_049666885.1 Desulfobacterales bacterium | reverse complement strand
ATCGCAACCACCTTAACCCCGAAGATTTCCACTTCGGTTTTTCTTCCGGCCTCGATGTCCTGAAGCATAGACGTTTTTCCCATGGGCGACAGCGTGGACAGAACCTTGTCCCACGCATCGAGGTCTTTTGTGGTTAGGTCGATGTCGATTTTTTGAGCCACTGCAATCACCTCCTGCATCAGTGACCGCATCAACGCCTTGGCATCCGGCGAGGTTTGGAAAATGCCATAAGGGGCCCGCAGGACAGCCGAGGCCTGATTGATGCCGACGTTGATCATAAATTTCCACCACATCATGCGCATGATATCCGTCGGCACTTCGTTTGGAATCGATGCCCTGTTCAGCGCCTCCTTGAGACATTCCAACCGATCACCGCCAAGGGATCGCGGTCCATCGCCAAAAATGATCTTACCAGGACTGGTATAGTTGAAGCTGTTTCCCTCGCGGATGGCATCGATGCCGACGGCAGTCGCGTATACTATTTTCTCCATGCCGCAAACAGAACCGATGATCTCTTCGCTCTCAAGACCGTTCATGACCGAGAGGATAATCGTGTCGTCACCGACGAGAGCTTTGATATCCTGTAGAGCACCGCGCAAGTGATGGTGCTTCAGGGCGACGAGGACGAGGTGGGCCGGTTCTGTAACCTCATCCGGGTGGATAACCGGTACAGCGTACTGTTTCCCGTTCACCGTCAGGCTGCCTTCTCTGAGTCGCTTGTAACGCTCACCGCGAGCCACAAATGATACCGAAAAGTCCCCGGCGTCAGACAACATCGCGGCATAGGCAGCCCCCATGGCTCCGGCGCCGATTATCGAGATATTACGAATTTTTTTCATATTGAGCCCCTAATACCTGTCGACACTTCAAGCACAACAGTCTCTCGCATGTCATCCGGTCCCTGGACGCAAATGATGACTTGCCTCGGTCCGGCGATTGCAATCCAACCAACCGACAGAGGCAAATACTATCCCTAAAAAGGATGGCTTGATGAACCCCCTAAAAGGGGACCGTTTTGATATTCATTTTCACAGCAGACGCTGAGCACGCTAAGGGCTTGTTTAATTTTTGCTTCCCGCTGAAACCCGCCTGACTCGCCTGTGCGAGAGCGACGGCGGGCAGGGGCCGGAAAGCAAAAATCGGCAGCCTTTAGGGGCTTCAACTGGCTACTGTCGATAAGATACCCTCATAAGTGCTTTGTTTGTATATCGAAGCTGAAAGCTTTTCCTTTGCCATCCTCCCTGCCCCGTAGCTCCGTTAGATGGTACTGGGATCAAAGGCAAAAGAAAAATAATATTTTCTCTGCGATCTTTGCGTCTGGCGAAGCCCCGCAGATAACGGGACAGGCTGGGCGGTTTATACTCACTTACCTATAGGCTATTCTAAAAGGAGACATCCGATAACACGCAACCCAGTTAACTGTTTTGAAATATACGTTCAGGACATGAAACGCGCAAAAAAGCCCGCCCACGTTCACATGATGGGAGGCATATAGCACCCGAGGTACCTCGATTGGAGATTTAAGTCTGCGGGGCCGGTGAGGGTTCAGTCCTTTTCTCCCGTGGAGCTGATGCCCAACCGAAGCGTTTGTAGCGAGGGAAGTCGGCTTGCGGGTCATAATCCTCCTGGCCGATTCTCGCGCCGAGAAAGGTCCAGACAACCATCACCGTGGTCCACACCCCGATACATTTGATAGAGCGCAGCCGGGGCCCCTCTCATCGCGCAGAAGATGTTGCGATGCAGAAGTGAAAAGATTCCGCAGTCAATCAAAAGCCGACATGGTGTTGTGCTATCAGGAACAAGCCGGCAGCCATCAGATCAGGTTGTTTCAAGATTTTCGGCGGCAAAATTCCAGTCGATCAACTTATCGATAACGCCATTTACGTATTCGGCGCGTTTGTTCTGGTAGTCGAGGTAGTACGCGTGTTCCCACACGTCGATGGTGAGCAGGGGTTTCATACCTCGCGTCATCGGGTTATCGGCATTGCCGGTATTCACCACCTTGAGCTTTTCACCGTCCTTCACCAGCCAGGCCCAGCCGCTGCCGAACTGGGTCGTGGCCGCGGAGGCAAGCTCTTTCTGGCACGCGTCCAGAGTTCCGAAAGAAGATTCAATTTCTTTCATCAAGGCCGCCGGCGGTTTGCCTCCGCCCTTGGGATTCATGCTCTTCCAGTAAAAAGTGTGGGTCCAAGCCTGGGCCGCATTGTTGAAGATGTTGGTCTTGTCAGCCTGGCCGGCGGTTTTCTGGATGATTTTCTCGAGCTGCATGTCCGCCAAGTCCGTTCCGGCCACGAGTTTGTTGATATTGTTGACGTACCCCTGATGATGCTTACCGTAGTGAAATGATATGGTCCTGGCGCTGATGACCGGCTCCAGGGCGTTTTCGGAATAGGGGAGCGGCGGCAAGAGGATCGCGTTTGCCGCGAATGCGCTGCGGGTCCATGTGCCGGTCATTACGGTGAACGTCAGCGCCGATGCCGCCATGATAAAGCCGCGGCGGGTGATGCCCTTGCCGTTTGAAAACGTCGCCCTTTCGTCCATAAAACCTCCTCCTGTTGCGGTTGTTGCTATGGATAGTTAAAATCACATCGAGAATGGATAATCAACCGAATTTCAGAACCATCCCGGGTCTGCATGGTTCCCGAGCCACATGCGATTTGAGGGCCGCAACAGAGCCGCTACCGTCTCGATATGATCGGTTCCGCAAACTGGCTGTCCGCATCCCAGGGGAACAGAATCCAGGTGTCCTGACTGACCTCGGTGACAAACGTGTCGACCAGTGGTCGGCCTTGGGGCTTGGCGTAGACGGTTGCGAAGTGTGCCTTTGGCAGCATGTCGCGTACAATTTTGGCGGTCTTACCGGTGTCGACCAGGTCATCGATCAACAACCACCCCTCACCGTCGATGTCGAGCGACTTTAAAACCTCCACATCACCGGAGTGATCCTGCCAGTCGTAACTGCTGACACAGACCGTGTCGACCAGGCGGATATCCAGCTCGCGCGCAATGATTGCAGCCGGCACCAGACCGCCTCTCGTAATGGCGACGATTCCCTTGAAGTAATCGTTGCGGTCCAGCAACCGCCAGGCCAGCGCTCGTGAATCCCGATGGAGCTGCTCCCAGGAAACCGGGAAGGTCCTCTTATAGATTTTATTTTTATCAGTCATAATTGATCTCCGATCAATTTTAAAAAAATTTTTAGCCACCGGGTAAAAATTTTTAGTCGGAAGGTTCGATATTGACCCCCAACGCCGCCGGCGCCTCATTTCCCTTTCCCTTCCAGGACGAAAAAACCAGGACCCCGATGGTGAGCGCATAGGGAAGCATCAGTAAAAGGGACGATGGCAGATTGGTTCCGCTGGCCTGCAGGCGGAATTGAAATGCCATGACGCCTCCGAAAAGATAAGCCCCGACCAAGGCCCGCCAAGGCTGCCAGAAAGCGAAAATCACCAGTGCGACCGCAATCCATCCGCGTCCGGCTGAAAGACCGTTGGTCCACAGATGGGTATAAGCCAAAGAGAGGTAAGCCCCGCCGAAACCCATCAGCCACCCACCGGCCAATACCCCGACCCAGCGATAGCCCTTGACCCGCAGCCCCGCTGATAGCGCCGCGTCGGGATATTCGCCGACCGCCCTCAATCCGAGACCCCAGCGGGTGTAGTGCAAAA
>JBATHN010000270.1:0-4760 GCA_049666885.1 Desulfobacterales bacterium | reverse complement strand
AGAGATCAATTCTTCCATGGCACGATCCACCTCGATAACCTCAAAAATTCCGGTGCGGCCGTTGAACCCGGTTTGGTCACAGCTCGGGCACCCCACGGCCTGGGGAATTTCGGCGGGCGGTTCGAGGCCATGGCGTCTAAAGAGGTCTTTTTCCTCGGGCGCGGCGGTTTTTATGGTTCTGCAGTGCGGGCAGATCTTGCGCACCAGTCTTTGGGCCACTACCATGGCGAGTGAAGATGCCAAGATACTGGTATTGATACCCAGATCAAGCATGCGGTTGATGGCCGAGGCGGCATCATTGGTATGCAGGGTGGACAAAACCAGGTGGCCCGTAATGGAAGCCCTCAGGGCTAATTCCGCAGTCTCCTGATCCCGGATTTCGCCGACGAGGATGACATCGGGGTCCTGCCGCATCGCCGATCGCAAGGCGTTGCCGAAGGTCAGGCCGGCCTTGGGATTGACGGCCGTCTGCCGTACGGTCGGGATGACATGTTCGATGGGATCTTCAATGGTCATGACATTGATATTGGGATTGTTGATTTTCATCAACGCCGAGTAAAGTGTCGTGGTTTTGCCGGATCCGGTGGGACCGGTGGATAGGATCAGACCGTAGGGGCGCTTCAGGTTTTGCATAAACCTTTTCAGGTCGTCCTTCTCAAAACCGTGCCGGGAAAGATCTCCCACGACATCGGTATACTTCAGGAGTCGCAAAACCACCGTTTCCCCTAAATGCGTGGGGAAAGTTGACGCTCTGAGATTGATTTCACCGACGCTGCCCTGGTACTTGAAACGGCCGTCATGGGGAATGTTGGTATTAGAGATATCGATATCCGCCATGATTTTGAAGCGGGTGGCCAGGCTTTGGTGAAAGCTTTTGGGGAAAATATGTTTTTGCTGCAGCACGCCGTCGATCCGATAATAGACTCTGACCAGGCTGTTATCGGGCTCGATATGGATATCGCTGGCCCTGAGCACATTTCCTTTTTCGATCAACATGTTGGCAAGCCTGACGATATGATCATCGGCCGCCTCTCCCGCACCTGAATTGGTGAGCGTCAGCTTTTCGATCTCGTCGTCAATGGTGCGGGCGCGCTTGTAATGCAGTTCCACGGCATTGGCGATCCACTCCTTGGAGGCCAGATATGTTGCCACCCGGCACCCGGTCATCCGGCCGAGTTCGTCCTTGGTGATAACATCAAATGGATTGGCGGTGGCGATCTTCAGGGTGTTATCTTCCCGAGCAAAAGGAAACACATTGTGTTTACTGACAAATTCTGCGGGAATCTCATCAACCAAGGCATGATCGATGATAACCGAGGATGTATCCAATATTTCGGCACCGCTTTGAACGGCGATGGCCATTTGGAGCTCGTCATCGGTTATCCAATCGAGGCGGATCAGCACGTCGCCGAGCATAGCCCCGGTTTTTTTGGACTCCATCAGCGCCATCTCCAACTGGCCCTGGTCGATGAAACCCATTTGAATCAAAATATCGCCAATGCGTTTTTTCATTCTGTCGCCTTTTTACTCTGACTTGCGCTGTTGACCTCTGTCTGATTCCGCCTTGCGCCTAAATAAGCGTGCAGGGACCTGATTCGAGCTTCAATGTTTTTTTTATCATGTGGCGGCAACGCGTTGTTTTGTTGCAAAAATTTGCCGTAATATTGAATGGCGTCATCATATCGTTGTAATTTATCGGAAAGAACCGCCAGGTTGAAGATCAGATTGTTATGACTGGTATTGAGTTTCTCTGCTTTTTTATAGGAGATTCGGGCTTCTTCTAACTTGCCGAGCTGACTTAGGGCAGCGGCACGATGAAAATAAATTCCAAATTGTGGTTCCTCGCATTGATTGGCAGCCCAATCCAACAAGTGAATCGCTTCCGCGGGTCTCCCCAAACCGATTTCAGCGATTGCAAGGTTTACCAATATATCGGGATTTCGGTGATCGCTCACCTCCAGCTGCTTTAGGAGGGGATAAGCATCCGAATAGGCTGCCAATCGAATATAGGCTGAACTGAGATTAAACAGGGCGTCCCGATGATCAGGATTTACCCGGATGACTTGTTTATACATTTGGATGGCTTGATTTAAATTGTCCTCGCGGTGATAGCTTAGCGCCTTTTGATAAAAAATCTCCTCTTCATGAGAAGGTAAAGGCCTATCCGTTTCATTTCGCGCAATTTCTTGCACGGCGCTGTCGACAGCCTTCGGGATGTTTTCTTGAGCGGATAGAGATCCCGAGAAATACCAGGTACCGAGGATCAGAGTGCCTGCGAGGACCAACATTCCACCGCTGCACGACATTTTTTTCCGGATCGCTTTATTCAGCAAGCTCATATTCGTTTCCAATGCAATTAAAGGGCGCACTCAAAAATAACGTAACAGTTTCAATTTCAGTAACCGTTCACAGAGTTGCAAAGTCCGATGCGCTTCAAACCACCTAATTGTAAGCGTTAACAGGGTGCTGCAGATGCAAGGCGTCGGGCGCACAGACGTACTTTTGTACTTCAAGTGCGCGACAACAAAGCAGATGCGGTGCCCTGTGAACGCTTACCAATTTCAATCATATGGGGGAACCCACCAGGCAATATCCGCAAATTCGATTCTGACCTCCAATTGTTTTTCCTTGTTTCGGACTGCCTTTATCTTTCCCAGGACCTCCTGCCTATCGACAATCCCCGGAAAGTTGAAGTTCATGGTAATGTGATCGTCGCATCGCAACGTATTATCCGTTTTCGTTGCCGCTTCAAAGACGCAACAGCAGCCGCGTTTACTGATATTTTTGATGACCCCGGCTTTCGTTTCGTTATTTATGTCGATTTTAGCGGAAATAAAGCAGCTGATCCTTTTATGGGATCGGGATTCTTGCTTCACCACCGATGCGGGGTATTCCAGCAAGAGCAATTTTAAGGGACTATTCGTTACTTCCATTAATTTGGAGGTGAATTTTAAGATATTCCCTTTCACTGAAAATTTAATTTTAATCCGCTCGCTCTGAAGCAGCTTCTTTTCAATGTTACTGAAATTTGGAGGAGGGGTAATGACGATATATTGACTCCCCTTTTTACCGACAAAGGTGCTCTTCAGTGCATCATCAAGACCATTGACGGCAAGGCTCAATTCGGTTCCGGTTTCAAGATCGAGGATATTTTTTTTATCGATTCCTTCTAAGTTCTTAACTGACATAACGATTCCTTTTTAGGGTCATCAGAGGCGGCTACCGATCAGAAGAAAAAGGAGCCCTTCCAGGCTTGGTTCATCATAAAAAGGCGCATGGAACCATTGCCCGTTGCTGCGAATCCTAAAACACATGCAAAATAAGCGCCAACTTTCAAAAATAATTAGATAAATTACAGGAAATCACTTGTCTGATCGGTGATATCTCAACAAGTGAACGGCGTGGGGATCGATTCAGAAGAGATTTTAAAGATAGTTTCCGTCCATAAATGGCCCTTTTCCGCAATTCCCCGCCTGGTTCGGGACAGGTCGGCGTCAATCACGCCTGTGGCGTGACAGGTCTACGGAATCGCTTGTGCGGCATACAGAACCGTCTGCCTCCGCGCAATTCCTTGATTTCCTTGAACTTGCGAAAAATTGCACATTTCTGGATCGGAAACTTACCAGTGTCCTTTATGAAACCGCGGATGGACACTGATAGGAAACTGCCATTTGCGTGGGCGGGAATGTCAATAATGTGCGTGTGAGTTTACAATACGACATCACTTCTTCCCCAGCTTCAAGCCTTTCAGCACGGCGAATTTCGGGTTGATGATTTTTCTCTCGCAGCCGCAATCGCCTTGGTTCAGGTCGGCGCCGCACTGCCGGCAGAGGCCTTTGCACTCCCTTCGGCAGAGGGTTTTCATGGGCACGGCCATCAGCACCTCCTCCTGGACGGCGTCGCGCAGGTCGATCTCCTCGCCGTGAAAAAGGATCAGGCCGATCTCCTCGGCGCCGAGCTCGATTTCCGCGCGCCGCGACAGGTCGCCTGTCTCCGGCTGCTCTCGGCTGAAGGACAGGTTAAAGTCGGCCGCAAGGGGGGTTTCATAGTCCGCCAGGCAGCGGCTGCAGCAGAGGCGAACCCGGGTCTCGAAGCGACCGTCCGCTTCGAACATTTGACCGATGCGCCGGATGCGGAGACCGATAGTCAGGGGCATCAGGAAAACACATTCCCCGCTTCGGCTGAGTTCTAGCAGTGACGGGAACGATTCGGCTCCCTCCTCGAATGTCAGGCCTATGCCGCTGTCCCCAATGTCATCTATGTTTACGCGCATATCAACCTCCTGCCGGGCCGGTTTTTAATTTAATTGCGATCACTTTAAAATTATTATAATTGTAATTTTTACAGCATGTCTTGGCAACCTGTTTGGATGTCCTAACATATCTTGGGGGAATACCATGAAAAACTCGAAAGATACGCACGATACCACCGCGGATGAAAAGCCTGTGGAAAGCGCCGGGTCCTCGACCGCGCCCCCCAACTTCATTCGGGCCATTATCGATGAAGACATGAAAACAGGCCGGTGGGGCGGCCGGGTCATGACCCGTTTTCCGCCCGAGCCGAATGGTTACCTGCACATCGGCCATGCGAAATCGATATGTTTGAACTTCGGCTTGGCGGCCGATTACGGCGGGCTGTGCAACCTGCGATTCGACGACACCGATCCGGCCAAGGAGAGCGTCGAATACGTTGAGTCGATCAAGGCGGATGTCCGCTGGTTGGGGTTTGACTGGGGCCATCGGGAGTATGCGGCCTCGACT
>JBATHN010000269.1:0-4755 GCA_049666885.1 Desulfobacterales bacterium | reverse complement strand
GCCGCTGAGAGTTTTGATTTCTGCGATGAATTCATCGAGCAGCGGGAACATTTCGGCATGCCGGTTTGCGATCTGCAGGAAGCGATGAGAGGTTTGAAGCTTTTCCCCGGTCTTCGTCAGCTCACTGATACTGATCGGGTTGTCCCGTTCGATTCTGAGATCGGGCATTTTTCTTTTCTCTCTGGTGGATGGCGCGCGGCGGCACGGTAGGGATGCTGAACGCGTGGCGGGCTTTCTTCGTCCTATGGCAGTGGGAACGTCGGGAATGTGCAACCGCTAATCATCACGCCATCGTCAGCCCGCACCGCGTTTGATCGGTCAGTGAAACGGCGGCTCGTCGCCGGGGGCTCTTCCCGGCACCCCTGAAACTATAATTGTTAGCAAAATGATGCCGGAAATACAAACGGTGATTTCAGGAACTCAACTGAGGATGTTTCAGCTGACGATAGTGTAGACGCGGGCTTCCTCTTCCGCGAAGGATCTGATCTGGGCTTCCTGGACGGTTGTCAGGGAGTCGAATTTAACGCCGAAACCCTGGGAACCGCTCCAGACAATTTTGCCACGAATCACAAAAGACTGCGGGGTTCGCGGCAGAGTGAAATCGAGATGGATATCCAGGCCGGTGTCGAGGGGAGTATCGGATTCAATGAAAACCCCGAAAGCGCTGATATCCAGGATAAATCCGTAACAGGGTTTGCCGTCGATTTGGTAGTCGACCCCAATTAGGCACATCCGGCGAAACTCCGTCCGCTTGTCGGCGACCGGATCCCCGATGATGTGCTTCGGCAGTTTGGCTTCCAGAAAACGCAGCAATTTTAGCTGCATTTTTTCGGGCATGCGATCGATCAGCGCCAGGATCTGTTCGCGCGTGCTGCTATTGTCGGCTCTGGTGCTGCGGTCCGCCATGGGTCGTCCCTTTGCGCCGCCGAATGTACGAGTCGGCAGATTATTGAGGGTTGCGGAAAATCCGGACGATTTAAATGCCTTGTATATAATCCTAAACTGTATGTTACGCTATTATAGCTGTTTTTTCAATAGTCTTGGCTCCGCGATTGCCCTTGTGTTTTTCAGCAGTTCTGGTAAAAACACCGATCAGAACCAAGATCCGTCAAGTTTTGAGGCCATAGCGACACTGCCGGTGCGACAACTCGGAATATCCAGATATTCCTGCGATTGTACGACTTTTCGGCCGGGCGCCTTAACGCTCAGAATCACCAACTTATTTTTTCGCGAGCACTGAGTGGAAGGGTGATGGTGACGGCTCTTTTCCAGGGACACCCGTCACATCACATTGTCAAAATAACCGACCAATGATCGAGGAGGAGGTCTGATGAAGCAGAGAAGCGTAAATATCGGGGTACTTTTTTTAATTGCGGCCGCACTCTTTACCTTCAGCCCGGTTCCGGTTCAAGCCGATACCGTCAAACTGACGTACAGCAATTTTTTCCCGCCGACCCACGTGCAGAGCAAACTCGCCGAGGCCTGGTGCAAAGAAGTCGAAAAACGGACCGACGGTCGGGTCGTCGTGCAGTATTTTCCCGGGCAGACCCTGACCAAAGCCAACCAGAACTACGACGGTGTCGTGGAAGGGCTCTCCGACATCGGGTTTTCCGTTTTTGCCTATACCCGCGGTCGATTTCCGGTGATGGGGGCCATCGATTTGCCCCTGGGATACACCAACGGCCGGGCCGCGACGGAGGTAATCAACAAAGTTTATGAAAAATTCAAACCCGCCGAGTTGAGTGATACGGAGGTGATGTATCTTCACGCTCACGGACCCGGCTTGGTCCACACCAAGGACAAACCGGTGCGGAAAATGGAAGACATGAAAGGCCTCAAATTCAGGGCACACGGCACCAGCGCCAAAGTGGTCGAGGCCCTTGGCGGAACACCGGTTCCCCAACCGATGCCGGAAACCTACCAGATGCTGCAAAAAGGCGTCGTTGATGGCGCGGTGTACCCCTGGGAGTCGAACAAAGGCTGGCGCTTGGCAGAGGTCACAAAATACTGCACGGCGGATTTTTCGGCGGCTTATACGACCTCTTTTTTCGTGGTCATGAACAAGAACAAGTGGAACGCCCTGCCGCCCGATATCCAAAAAATCATCCGGGAGATCAACGCCGAATGGGCCGTCAAACACGGCGAAGCCTGGGATACCAGCGACATGGAAGGCATCGCCTACTTTTTGAGCCAGGGAAATGACATCATCGGACTGGATTCCAAGGAGGCCGCACGCTGGAAGAGTGCGGTGGCGCCCATTATCGACGCATATGTCAAAGAGATGAATGAGAAGGGCCTCAACGGTCAGGAAGTTGTCGACTTCACGATAAAAACGTTGAACAGCCTCCAGCAGTGAGGCTTTTTTGCGTCCAAGACCAAAATTCAACCATGCACATCTTCTGGAAAATCGTCGACTGGTTAAACCGGGCCCTCAAGATTCTGGGGGCCTGCTGCCTGGTGGGCATTATGGGCCTGACCTGTGTGGATGTGGTCGGTCGCTATTTCGGCCATCCGATATTCGGGTCGGTGGAACTGGTGATTTTCATGGCCACACTGACCACGGCCCTGGCGCTGCCGTACACCCATGAGGTTAAGGGGCATATCGGGGTTGAAATACTTGTGAGGCTTCTGTCATTCAGAGCTCAGACGGTCATCGAGCTGGTGACGAGTGTTCTGAGTGTCTTCCTTATCGGGCTGATCACATGGAGAATGGCGGATTATGCGGGAACCATCAGGGAGTCCGGTCAAGTTTCGATGAACCTGGAGTTTCCCGAATATCTGATTATTTATGCCGTCAGCTTTTGCTTCCTGATCTTTACTCTGCTTATCGTCAAAGACATCGTCAGTTTGTCTCGGCGCCTGCTGAAAGGGGAAAAATGAGTCCGACGCTGATCGGTATCATCGGGATCGCACTCATGCTGATCATCTTCATGGCCCGTATGCCGGTTGCCTACGTGATGGCCCTGGTGGGATTTCTCGGGTTCTCTTTCATGATCTCGCTCAAAGGCGGACTCAACCTTCTCTCCCGCAACGTCTACGAATCGTTTTCTTCCTACGGCCTGACCACCATTCCCCTCTTTGTCCTCATGGGCCAGTTCGCGTTCAACAGCGGCATCAGCCGCAGGCTTTATGACACGGCTTACAAGTTTTTAGGCAGCACGCGCGGCGGCCTGGCCATGGCCACGGTCGCTGCCTGCACGGCCTTCGGCGCGGTGTGCGGATCGAGCCCGGCCACGGCGGCCACCATGGCTACAGTCGGTCTGCCGGAGATGAAACGCTATCACTACGCCGACGAACTGGCCACCGGCGCGGTCGCCTCGGGCGGTGGGCTCGGAATGATCATGCCGCCCAGCGTGGTATTGATCGTCTACGGGGTGCTGACAGAGCAGTCGATCGGCGCACTTTTCGTCGCCGGAATTTTACCGGCCGTCGTCATGACCATTTTGTTCATTATCTGTATCTACGTTCAGTGTAGTATTGCGCCGGACCAAGGGCCGCCGGGCGAAAAATTCACCTGGAAACAGAAGATGGCATCTCTCTCGGGAATGGGGGATACCCTCACGGTTTTCGCGCTGGTGATGGGGGGGCTTTTCTTCGGTCTTTTCACCCCCACCGAAGCCGCCGCCGTCGGGGCCTTCGGTGTGCTGGCCGTGGCCCTCATCCGCCGTCAAATGACCTGGCATGGGTTTGTCAAATCACTGTACGAGACGCTGCGGACCTCCTGCATGATCATGTTCCTGATTGCCGGTGCCGTGGTTTTCGGAAAGTTTTTGGCCGTCAGCCGCATTCCTTTCGATATCGCCTCCTGGATCGGCGGCTTCAATCTGCCGCCCTTTCTGATTTTAATGGCGGTTGTCGCCGTCTACCTGTTGGGCGGCTGCATCATGGACGCTCTGGCACTGGTGATGTTGACGATTCCGATATTCTACCCGGTCATCGTCCACCTGGGCTACGACCCGATCTGGTTCGGCGTCATCATCGTGCTGGTGACCCAGATGGGCGTCATCACGCCGCCGGTCGGCATCAACGTCTATGTGGTTTACGGTGTGGCCCAGAGCGTCACCGGCGGAGTCGCCCTGGAGGCTATCTTCAAGGGGATCATCCCCTTTCTGATCGCGGTGATCATCGGCACCATTTTGATGGCCGTTTTCCCCCAGATCATCCTTATCTTACCCAACCTGATGTACTGAACTCTTCGGGCTCGCTCAAAAATAACTTACCACTTTGGACGCCGATGCATCCCGTCCGGCTGCCGTTGCAAAATATCGGAATATCCATATATTCCGATATTTTACGCCTTGCCGGCCGGGCGCCTCAACGCCCAAAATCACCAACTTATTTTTTCGCGAACCCTTAGTGGAACGGAAATTTTTCCCAGAAGATCCGGTCACCCTTTTGCCAGTCCGGACCGAAACGTCGTTCGCAGTAAGCGCCCAGTCGGTCGAACCAACGCGTCCAGGTGTTCTGGCCTTTGCTCCGGGCTTCAAGGATGTCTTCCAAGAATGAAGCAATATTGACCATTTCCTCTTTCGGGATATAAAAGGCGGCGCCTGCCCGATATGATTTGACGACATTGTCCGGACTGAGCGCATGGGCGGTCAGCATCACGGTTATGATCTTTTTTCGGGTGGCGATCTCAAGCAGATCATATCCGGCAACGCCCATAATATCCAGAATGGCGATATCGAATGGACGGGCTTCCAACAATTCCCGGGCTTCTTCGAAGCTGCCCGCCGTCACGACGGCACAATCGGC
>JBATHN010000268.1:0-15585 GCA_049666885.1 Desulfobacterales bacterium | reverse complement strand
ATTTCGAAATCGTGTATCTTGATCACCGTCTTTTCGTCTACCGGCTCGGTCGTTTTACGGCGCAAAACGGCACGGACCCTTGCAATCAAAATCCGCGGGCTGAAAGGCTTGGTGATATAATCGTCGGCGCCGAGTTCGAGGCCGGTGACGATGTCGGGTTCCTCCCCTTTGGCCGTCAGCATCACGATCGGCACACTGCGGGTTTTGGGGTTGTCCCGAAGCTTGCGCGTCACTTCGAGCCCGTCGATACCCGGCAGCATCAGATCGAGGATGATCAGATCGAAGGAATCCGACCGGACCTTTTTCAGAGCATCTTCACCGGTCAATGAAGAGTCGATCCTGTAGCCGTCCTTGCTGAGGTTGAAGCGCACCAGTTCGATGATATCTTCCTCATCGTCGACGACCAGTATTTTCTCTTTTGCCATTTTGATCCATCCCGCTTGTATGGGTGTCAGAGGTGGCGATTTTCCTCATGTGACCTATCGTAACAATGTTAACAAATCGTTAGCGCAGCGTTAGATTTGTATTGGCAGGAAAAAATTTATCATAACATTTCATCATGTTATGGCCAACCCAGCGGCGGCGGGGCGCCTGTGGATGAAAAAAGCTGTTTTGTAAATAACAAGGAGCCAGGATTATTTAAATAAAACTGTTTATGGCTTTTAACCCAGAACGTTTAATCCCGCCTGGGCGGGAAACCGCTAAACCTATGCACATACAAATCACGATGACAAAAATTCAAAATTACAAACCTGTTTGGGTCATTCCAACATTGTCGATTCGTGTGCCGCCGGCACCTCCGGCAGGCGGCGACGGCAGGCGGCGGCGAAGTCTTCCGGGTAGTGACCATTTATCCAGCGCATCTGGGCTTCGCTGAAGGCCCCCGGCGATTCAGGCAAGCGGGGCAGAAACGCGTAAAGCAATCGCTGATCCTCATCGTTGCTGTCGAACCGCTTGGCGTACTCGATAACGGTGACCATCCTGGCGCCTAACGCGGTTAAAATTTTCATGGTGATCAGGATGGCGCGATCCAGGCTCGCCCGGGTTCGGGTGTCGGTTTCGAGGATGTTGCCGACCGGTGCCAGGGTCATCAGTTGCAGTTCCCACTGGGAGGTCTGCGCCTTGGGCACAAAGACCATCACCCGCTCGTCTTCGTAGACCACCAGACTGTTTTCCCGCTCGATGCGATCATCCATCCGCCGGTTTGTGCGGATGGCCGCGATATAGGTCTCGAAAAACGGCCTGCCGGTCGACAGCCGGTACTGCCGCGTAAATTCCCGGATCAAGTCTCCGCAGCAATAGGCCTCGAGTGAATCGGCCGCCGGCTGGTTCCCGCTGTGGGCGGAAACCGCAGAGGGAATCAGCGCGTACTGCTGATGGATCTGTTGGTGTGAGGCGTGCAACCGGTAACGGCTGGGAGAAAAGTCGAACCCGAAATTCCATCCCCAGAGAGTGCAGACAAACGTCAGTCTTGCCGCCGCATCACCGCGCCGAAGCGTGTCGCGGATCCCGCAGCGCAAAGCTTCAAGGGTCTCCGGCGACAGCGGCCCGCGATCCGAAGGGAGTTTCAGTCCGAGGTCCCGGGCCACACGCATGTATGTCCGCTGGTAATACAGGTGTCGCATGCCCGACACATCGGCCATGGAAAGGTCTTCAATCCGGTAACGGACGGTGTCATCGGCCATGTTGGCAGCGTAATGTCCCCAGGGAATGTAGCTGTTGCGCCGTAGATATTCGAATACATGGCTGCCGCTGCCGGCATCACGCCAATCGGCCGTGATTTCGCTGCCGCCCTGGGCACCGGGTCGAAGCACCATGACCTCTTTGTAATCGTCCGGCATCCAGGCATTGTTGGCCAACGCATCGAACACCAGGGGGTTTCTGATCACCGCTTGCGGCGGTGCGTCTCCGTCGGCCGTATAAACCAGCCCCACCGGCCGCCCGGTTGCCGGATCGTGAACGAAGTCGCAGCACTGCCCTGCCAGGCGCATCAGGTCCTCCGGGTCGGTGGAGGTGGCAGCCAGGGCCAACTGCAGAGGCTCCGGCAGCGTATTAAAAATTCGGTCGAGCCGGTTGAGAGGGAATGCGCCGGCTTCACCACCCGACCATTGCCGCAACAGGTTCGAAAAAGACCAGGGCTGCGGTTCCGGCAGCTTTATGGCGGCCGGGTCACGGGCTTTTGGATCGGCCCAGCCCTTGAGGATGTATGTTGTGCCTCTGAAGGGAAACGGGTTGGGGATCTCAAAAATCAACTCGGCTCCCTTTTCTTGGATCTCACCTGCGGGAAAGTTGGCATGGTTGTGAACCGGCCGGCCGTCTCTGAATTCGCCAAGCAAACCGATGTGATCGCTCTGCCGCAGATTGGGCACCCGAAAATGCGGCTCGTGGACGCCGTAAACAAATTGTCCGGAGGGCGCAACACAGGTCCTAACGCTCATGAATGACTTCTCCTCTCACCGACTGTCCAAGATCTGCGGTTTTCCGGAATGCCGGCCAATTTTCCGACGGATATCGGAGAGTATTTTTAATGAAATTTTTCATAAAAACAAGGATATTTGCCGAGATTGCGGAAAACGGCCCCTGTAAACCAAAACAGATTACAAGCTTTTAAACTTGTACTTAACCCATACAAGTGATATAAGTTGTAGTGTCTGGCGCCTGAGACTGTCTCGAATCATACGATCGGAGGTACTGTCATCCTGTGGAAATAATGGCTGGAAAACGTTACGCAGTGATCACCGGCGATATCGTCGGCTCGCGTAAGTTTCCTGAGAAAGCACGTCGGGATCTGCATGCGGTGATGACGGTGGGGGCGGAAGCGCTGTGCACGGTGTTTGGCGACGCGGTTCCACTGGAAATGGATACATTTCGCGGTGACGCCTGGCAGATGGTGGTCGCAGACCCGGCCAGGGCCCTTCGGATCGGTTCCTTTTACCGAGCCTTTCTGCGGGCCGAAATACGCGACGTCAAAGCCGATTCGCGACTGGCCATCGCCGTGGGGACCATCGACTTTATTCCCGCCGCCAAAGTTTCCAGCGGCGACGGCGAAGCTTACCGCCTGTCCGGCAGCCTGCTCGAGCGCATGCCCCGCCAGCAGCGCCTCGCTTTTGCCTTTGCTGCAAAAGAGTCTGACGATCGGGTAGCCGCCTTGAAAACCGTCATAATGTTGATGGACGTTCTAGCGGCCAACTGGTCTGAAAAACAAGCCCAGGCCATAACGGGTGCCCTTCAGGGATGGACCCAGGAAAAAATCGCTACGACCTGCTGGCCGCAGCCGATTACACAGCAGGCCGTCGCCCAGCACCTCGACCGCGCGGGCTGGCATGCTTTCGAGAGGGGTCTGTTGTTTTTCGAGGAAACCCTCTCCAACCTGTTGACGCAGTGAGGCCGTCAACCAAACCGGTTCTATGGATACAACAACATTTACTTGTTATTGAGCACTACAAGCCCAAAAAGTTGTAAAAAGCCGCGGAAGCCTTATGAACACACAAACTCTGTACCTTTTTGCCTTCCTTCTGGCGGGTCATATCGCCGGAGATTTCCTCCTGCAGACCAAAACAGTGGCAACGCGCAAGAACCGATGGGCCCCACTGGGTCTACATTCGGCTATCGTGGCCGGTCTGAGTTATCTTCTGTGCGGAGCTTGGCCGCATTGGGAAATTCCGCTCGCCATATTTCTGACCCACGCTCTCATCGACCGCTTCAAGGTAATGAGCGGCGGAAAATCCACGCGGGCCTTCGTCATCGACCAACTGGCCCATGTTACCGTTACGCTCTTGACGGCCGTTCTGGTGGTTCGTTACGGAGGAGAGCTGTCACTTTACTGGGTTCACCTTTTCGGCCCTCCATTTGTCAAAACCGTTGTATTTGTTGCCGGCGCCGTCGCCACCGTTCGAGCGGGCGGCTTTCTGATCGGCCTGGCCGTGCAGCCGCTGCTGGCGCAGTTCGCGGATGCACAGCCGCCCTCAGGCACGGCATCAACCGAAGGCCTGACTGCAGCGCCGGGCGGCGGACTTATAGGCGGGGGCCAGTTGATCGGCCAGCTCGAACGCGCACTGGTGTTTCTGTTCATCATGATGGACCAGCCGGCCGCCGTGGGATTCCTGATTACGGCAAAGTCGATATTCAGGTTCGGCGACATACGTGAACATCGCCAGATGATGTTGGCGGAATACATTATCATCGGCACCCTGATGAGTTTCGCTTATGGTATCTTTTTATCTTACCTGACCAAAATCCTTATTGACATTTTATAGATACAAATGGCTTGAAGGCTGCGGCTTCGGTTTTCGGAATTCGGCTCATTCGCTATCCTCGATTTCCGGCGCCGGCTCTTCGTAGAGTTCAAGGTATGCGTCTCTTCTTTCCAGGTCCTGACGGAGCCGCAGCATCAAGGCGGCTCTTCGATCCGATCCGCTCCTGCGGTGTCTTTGCCACCGGCGTTCCGGGAAACGATAAGCCGATGACCGTTTACGTCTGTCCGCCAAACGGCGCCGGCCGCCGTTGTCTGTCATGTCTTTCAGTCGTATCGCCATTATTGGTGCCCCGCGCCCATGCCATAAAAGAGAACATTCGATTAAAACCTGTTCATTGATTTATATCACAAATCAGCAAATTAGGCCAGATAGGCGTTGCGTGAAATTGGCTTGCCTTTTTCTATCCTGTCGCCTTCAGTATCGGGAACAAAAGATGACAACGGCCTTTGCGAGTCTTGACATTCCGACGTCCGGATACCAAATTGATTTTCGAAAGACAAAAAGTTGGCAGGACCCGCAATTGACATCCTCAAAAAACCCGGTACTGCCGGGCCTTATTAGTCTCGAACGCATTTCGACCATACGCTGGAGTCGCTCGTACGTATCTTGGTTATGGTGATGATTCAAAATAGCGAGATTGCTGATTATTTCACGAAAGTCGCTGATTTTCTTGAGATCGAAGGTGCCAATCCGTTCCGGGTTCGGGCTTACCGCAACGCCGCCCGAACCATAACCGGCCTGGCACACAGCATCGCTGAGTTGATCGCAGCGGAAAGTGATCTGACGCAATTGAGCGGTATAGGGAAAGAGCTCAATGAAAAAATCAGGGAAATCGTTCGCACCGGTCGGTTAGCTAAACTGGAGGAACTCGAAAACCGTCTTCCGCCGGGCCTGCATCAAGTCCTCAAAATCCCGGGTTTGGGTCCGCGCAAAGTCAAGATCCTCTATCACGCACTCAAGATCAAGGGTCTCGACGACCTTAAAAAAGCAGCCCGGGAGGGGCGGGTGAGGACGATAGAGGGTTTCGGACTAAAGACGGAGGAGGGCATCCTGAAGAACATAGACCGACTGAATCACAGCGAGAAACGCACCCCGTGGTTCACCGCCGAAGCAATTGCCCGGACGTTGAGCGAATATTTAAAGCAGGATCAGCTGGTGTCGGACATCTCCGTAGCCGGGAGTTTCCGACGGCGAAAAGAAACTGTCGGCGATCTCGACATTCTGATTTCCTGTCGGAACCCAGCGGCGGTCATGAAATCCTTTACGGATTATGAAGGCGTCGATCGCGTCATTTCCCAGGGCGATACGCGTTCGTCGATTGTATTGCGGTCGGGTCTCCAGGTGGATCTGAGGGTCGTCCCTGAGAAAAGTTACGGTGCCGCCCTGCACTATTTTACCGGTTCCCAGGCCCACAACATTGCCATCCGCAGAATCGCCCAGCAGAAGGGCCTCAAAATCAATGAATACGGTGTGTTCACCGGTAGCCGCCGCACGGGCGGGCGGACCGAAGAAGAAGTATACGCCAGTCTCGACCTGCCCTACATCGAACCGGAATTGCGCGAAGATCGTGGAGAAATCCAAGCCGCCCGTGAGAAGCGCCTGCCTCACCTGGTTGCATTAACGGATATTCGCGGGGATCTTCATTGTCATACGGCGGACACTGACGGTCGCAACAGCCTGGAGGAAATGGCCAATGCAGCGGCGGCCAGGGGATATGCCTATCTGGCGATCACCAACCACACACATCACCTGAAAATAGCCCGTGGACTGAGCCCGACTGCCGTCAAAAAGTTGCTTGCAGAAATCGACCGGCTCAACGACCGACTGCAACAGGTTGTCGTGCTTAAATCGATGGAAGTCGACATTCTCAGGGACGGCACACTCGATTTGCCGGATCAAATCCTGAGCGAACTCGACTTTACGGTCTGCTCGATCCATTCGGATTTTCAGCTCGATCGCTCCCGGCAGACCGAGCGCATACTGAGGGCGATGGACAATCCCCGCTTTAATATACTGGGGCATCCGACCGGTCGCCTGCTCAATCAGCGGCCGGCATACGCGGTGGATCTCAAACGCTTGATCACCGCTGCGGCCGACCGGGGCTGCTTTTTGGAACTCAACGCCCATCCGGACCGTCTCGATCTCGACGACGTTCACTGCCGCTTGGCCAAGGAAACCGGCGTGAAAGTGGCCATCTCCACAGACGCCCACTGCGTCGATCATCTGGATCACATGCGTCTGGGCGTGGCCCAGGCCCGCCGCGGCTGGCTTGAACCGTCGGATGTTCTCAACACCCACACGCTACCCCAGCTGCAGAAACTGTTCAGGCGATCCTGACGCCGCCGGGCCGGGTCGAGCAATGACCTTCATGGATGGACACTTAAAATGCCACGTCAAAAAATTCACCTGCTGGAAGACATCTGCAGTGTGATCACCGGTTCCCGGGACCCCCGCAAAACGCTCGACACCATCGTCGAACTGGTGGTCGATAGGTTCTCTATAGACGTCTGCTCGGTCTATATTTTCGATGCGGAGCGCAATCACCTTGTCCTGACGGCCACGGTCGGCTTGAACCGGGCGGCCATCGGCACGGTTCGCATGCACATCAGCGAAGGTCTCTCAGGGCTCGTTTTAGAAACCATGGCTCCCGTGTTCGTCAGAAACCCGTCCACCCACCCTAGATACAAATACTTCAAAGAAAGTGGTGAGGAGATCTACCGCACCTTTCTGGGTCTTCCCCTGATCTACCACCAGCGGAATCTGGGCGTGCTCGTGGTCCAGACCGTGGAAGAAAGCGCCATATCCAAAGCAGACATTCCGGTATTTTCCGCCATCACCAGCCAGGTGGCTGCAACCGTCGCCTTTTCAGGACTGCTCGCAGATCTAAGCAAGGGCCTTTCCGACCGGTCGGCCCCAAAACCTTTTGCAGCCGGAGAAGAAGCACCGCACCCTATCGAAAGAAAACCGGTTCTCAAAGGCACTCCGGCTTCGATCGGCTTTGCGCAGGGACGGGCGCATTATCTGGTAGAGAGCATCGGGTTCGATCAGGTGAAGATGGAGGCCGCTGAAGATCACCGGGTGCAAAAAGTTTTGCTCGAAGAGGCTTTTGCAGCCGCACGAGATGAAGTTCGCGAGCTGCGCCACGACGCCAATGCTCTTCCCGTTCAAGACGCGGCCATCATCGAGGCCAACCTCATGATTTTAGAGGACACGGTTTTCAGGCGCAAAATCAGCGACCGCATCGATGCTGGTTTCACCGCAGCGGCGGCCTTAAAACAAGTGGTTCTGCAATATCTGGGACACTTCAACCAGATGGAGGACCCCTATCTGCGGCAGCGCGGTGCAGACATCGTGGACGCCGGAAAGCAGGTTCTCGCCCACCTGCTCGCTATCGGAAAGGCCCCGCAGGCCGCCCTCAGCGGTGATACCGTCGTCATTGCGGCCGACATTTCGACCGCCGAACTCATACGGCTGCGCCAGCCGCATCTGAAGGGAATCATCCTGGCTAAGGGTGGCAAGACCTCACATGCCGTCATTTTGGCCAAGTCTTTCGAAATCCCGATGATCATCGGGGTCAAGGACGTGCTCGATTCGATCCGGGAGAACGATAATTTGATCATCGACGGCACCTCCGGGCTGGTCTTCCGCGACCCGCCGCCGGAAATCCGCCGCGAGTACGACCGGCTGCGGGTCGAAAAAGAAAAAAGTTTCCGCGACCTCGACCGACTGAGAGACTTGCCGGCGCTGACGCGCGACGGCCGTTCCTGCCGTCTGGGGGCCAATGTCAGCCTTCTTTCCGACCTCGAGTTGGTCCACCGGTACGGTGCCGATCACATCGGACTCTACCGCACCGAGTTTCCTTTTCTGGTTCGCGGCGACTTTCCCACCGAAGAGGAGCAATTTGACCTCTACAGCAAAGTCATCGAAGCCGCCGCCGGTAAAACCGTCACGGTCCGCACCCTGGATGTCGGCGGCGACAAGCTTCTCTCATATCTCGACTACCCCAAAGAGGCCAATCCCTACCTGGGCTGGAGGGCCGTCCGCGTCTCGCTGGAACGCGACGATATTTTCCGGGCCCAGATTCGTGCCGTCCTGCGGGCGTCGGCCCGCGGTCCGACGTCGCTCATGTTTCCCATGATCTCCACGGTTGAGGAAGTGCGCACCATCAACCACATCGTCAAGGATGAAAAGTCAAAACTGGCCGCGACCGGACGGCCCTTCGACGCTAACATCGCACTCGGGATCATGGTCGAGGTGCCCGCAGCGGTGCGAATCCTGCACCACCTTCTGCGTTATGTCGACTTCGTGAGTATCGGCACCAACGATTTGACCCAGTACATTCTCGCCGTCGACCGCAATAATGAAAAAGTGTCCGCCATGTACAACCCGCTGCACCCGGCGGTCATCGCCACCATCCGGGAGGCGGCGACGATATGCCGCAGGATGGGTATTCCGCTCAGCATCTGCGGTGAATCTGCTTCCAATCCACAGTGCGTCGTTCTTTACCTGGCAATGGGCATCACACGTTTGAGCCTGAACCCCGCATCAATCCCCCTGATTAAGCATCTGATTGCCACCCTTTCGATGACCGAAGCCCAATCCGCTCTGACGGCGGTCGCGGAGATGGAGGACACCGCCCGGATCTCCGACTACCTCAAGGAAATTTGCCGGCAAAAGATGGGCGCTTACCTGAGGTGACTGCGTCCTGCCGAAGACTTCACCGGGCAGAATTCGGGATCTTTCTCATACCCATTCGTCCACAAAAAAAATATACATTTACTGACCTCCAGATATTTTAATTGATATTTTAACAACATGGACGGATTCAGAAATCCTAACAAAATTCTAACACTATTCGAATTGACATTCAGCACGCGTCGGCCTAAATTCCCTTAAAAACTTGCTTCAACTGGTTGCGGCCAACTGATATCCGGCGACTGTTTAACAGTTGAGGTAAACTGCACACCACTGGTGACACTCTACCATCTTTTTCTGTACGGTAAATTTAAATTAAAACGCCACTCAGTCCCGTGGGTCATGGAAGGATTGGAGGAAAGATGATTTCTGCAGACTGCCGCATAGAATCATTCTTCGATGCGATCGATGGAAAGACATTCACCGAGGCGGTTATTTTGGCGAACCAAGAGGCCACCGAAGCCGAGCGGTCCCTGCTTCACCACAAACGAAGGGCCGAGGAATGCCCCTGCCCTGTCGAGTATGTCGACGGTCTGAAGGAATTCATTCTGTTTATGCGCTGTGCCGTTCTGAGAAACAGAATATCGAAAGACAAATACCAGAGGTTATTTCATTCATACCTGAACAGCGTTTCGTGACCACCCACCCGATGGGGTGAGGCATAAAAAAAATACCCACCTCCGTTCTGCCGCAACGACAGATCTTTTGGCCGGCACAAACCATGCTGTTGCATTAACCGTTAAGCAGTTCAACGGAGGTGGTGCATTGGAACTTTCGGTTATGTGGTGGTGTAAACGCCCTTGCCCACACTCTTTATCTTGCCCTGCTTCTTCAGTTTGAAGAGTATGTTCGCGATCTTCTTGCTCTCGAAACCGGTCTTTCCGCGGAGCGCGGCCATATCGACCGGCTTACTTGACTTTTTAACGATATCGAAAACCGTATCGATGGCCGTCATCGCTTGGGCGCCGGCGGCTTTTTTCCTGCGGTCCGCCTTGACGCCGGTTTTGGCCTTTTTACTCGTTTTCGTTTTGGTTTTGGGTTTCCGAGCGGCAGCGGTCGCTTTGGCGGCTGACTTTTCAGTTGTGCCCATCGCCTTGGCGGCTTCGTTAACTTTTTCCGCCAATGACAGTATTCCCTGCGAAGCCAGTTTCAAGCCGTCCGATACGGTTTTCAATATCTTCTCGATCTCTTTCATGTCTCTTCCCTCCCGGTTGATTATGTACACACTTTATCTCCTTATGCCGAAAGGGGGCCAAAAGTCAACTGTAGGCTTTAAGATAAAGGTTTTGGACTGCGTTATCGGTCGTCGGCGTATTACACAATGCAGCCGTTTCCCTCTGGCCTTGCCAAAAACTTTAACTCAAAGCCTATACATTTAGACGCTATTTGCGCAGGCGGAGTATTCAAAGGCAAAGAAACTTAATCTTAGCTTTTCTTCAAAGCCAGGTCGACGACGAGCGGCAGATGGTCCGATGCCGCCGCGGTGTCGGCGGTCTTTCGGACCTCCGTCTTCAGGGGTGTGAAATGGGACGAGACAAAAATGTGGTCGATACGGAAAAAGGGACTCTTGGCGTGGAAGGTGTCCTCGGCCGATCCGCTGATTGAAGCGGTCTGAACATCGGTCAAAAGACGCGACACCTGTTTGTAAGTTTCGGATGACGGCCCCGAATTGAGGTCCCCGCAAAAAACCAGCGGCTCATTTGAAGGTACTTCAGTGAAATCATCACCAGTCATCAGGGCAGTCAGTTGCAGACGACGTTCCAATCTGAATAAACTGAGATGGGTGTTGATGAGATAGACCCGGCCGACCGGTGTTTCGAGTGTTGTGCGAAGAGCACCCCGCCTGCGGGGATTCAGAAGAGGGTAGACATTCGGAAGCTGGATCTGATCGAACGCGACAATCGGACACCGGCTGAGGACCGCCAACCCGAATCTCCGCAGGCCTTCCTGCTCGACCGGAAAATAGATGTGCTCCACACCGAGCACGCCGGCGATCGCTTGCGCCTGGTTCCGGTATTCACGCGTCGGGTGACCGCCGTCAACTTCCTGCAAGGCAACGATGTCCGCATCGAGAGCCGCGATGATGGCGGCGATTTTCCCCGGATTGACGCCTCTATCAGCCCCGACGCAACCGTGGATGTTGTAGGTCATGACCCGCAATAAAATATAATCGTCCAAATCTTCCATGAAGCCGGAATTTTTTAGATACAAACTGTTTATGATTTTTAACCCAGAACGTTTAATCCCGCTTGGGCGGGAAACCTCTGAACCCTGATGTAGTATACATCAACGATCTCGATTTCCGAGGTTTAATTTTCCACCGGATGCATTACCTTTACTATGTACGGGCGGTTAAACGTTCACGGTTCCCAGTTAAACAGTCACGGCCCATCGGGCCGCCACGCTACAAGAAAATTATGGGGTCTTCCGCTTCAGCATCCTGTCATGCCTCCGATGGGAGCCGGCAGCGGCTTCAGTTGAAGCAGGCGCAGCTGTTTGAGGCGATTAGCGGACCTCGCCCCATCGCCGGCCAGCACACACGCTGAACGCTTCCGAGGCTTTCAACCGGTTCCGACCTTTTTTCAAAACCGGGCCGGCGATGGGGTTAGAGCCGCTTGACGCCGAGTTCAGCGCCGTATGAAACCGAAGTCGCAACCGGCGGTGTACTGCACCACGGATGATGGAAACAAAAGTACACAAAGCCTTATACAGCCAAATGTTATTTTCGTATTAAGTTGTCACAACTGGTCCCAGACAATCATATTGTGCAACAATGGCGATGATAAGTGGCAGCCCCAAAACCGTCATGTCGACTGTCCTTGGTCTCGGCACAATGGTCCTGGCTCCGATCGCTGCCGTCGTTTTGATCAGTGCTTTCAAACCGATCGCCAGGATAGCGATCAAGGGGGGCGTTCTGGCCGGTGCATTCGTCAGGACAGCGGCAGCCGCCGCTGTGACAACTTTCAAGGACCTGGCGGTGGAGGCCAAGGCCGAACTCGATGCTAGCGGCGCAAAAAAAAGAAAGTGATTTTTTTATACAAAAGAGGAACACGAACCCTTTTCGGATTTCCACTATGCTACGACCAAACGATGAATACATCCGCCGGCTTATAGAGACGGTGAACGACAGCCCGTTCCCCCGACATCTACCCATGAAGCTGGTCTCGATCGAACTGGACCGCGCAGTGGTGGTGTGTGAAACTGAAACCTGCCATCTGCAGCCGTTCGGAATCGTCCACGGTGGCGTCTTGGCCACCCTGATCGACACGGCTACTTTCTGGTCCGTGTTTATGAGGCTTCCCCAAGACGCTGGCCTCGTGAACATCGATCTCAAGCTGAACTACCTGAGGCCGGTGTCAAACGGAAAGATCGCGGCCAGAGGAGAGTGCATCCGGTCCGGGCGCTCCATCAGTTATGCGGAAGCAAGAGTCGAGGATGCCGCCGGCGAGCTTCTGGCGCATGGCACTTCGACGCTCATGGCCCTGCCGGGCAAAGGTATTCATCTGGGCGTCGAAAAATTCATCGAAGATAAAGGGGAGGCCTCCCCATGAACGACAACGAAGAAAAAGAAGCCGACGCGTGTGAACTTGCCCCAACGGATTCAGAGGGTAAACCCAACCTGTGCTGCTGCTTCGTTATAGATCCGGACGGTGGGACCACTGATCCGTGTCCTCTTCCAATAGAAAACTGCTGCTGTTGTGACAAATGATGCCGACCAGTGTGCCGAATCAGTCGGGGTTGCCTGGAGCGAATTTCTCCCGATATTCATTGACCGTTGCCATCGGCGGCCGCTCGCATTGTTCGAACAGCCGGATTTCCGGGCGCAGCTTGCCCCTGATCAGACTGTATTGAATCATCTCATCGAAGAGGTCCTGCTTGATGTCGACCCGGCCCAATCGCTCGATGCGCTTCAAGAAGGTCCTGATGATCACGAACGCCATCCGCCCCAGGGCTTTTGTATCCTGATTTCTATGAACCCGCCGGTCCAGATCGACCTGGGCGATGACCTCGAGTCCCCATCTTTTGTGTATGTCGATGAGCATGCCAGTCTCTACCCCGTATCCGACGGGAAACGGTATGGCTTCGAAGATGCTGCGATACCCCGCATACTCACCCGAAAGCGGCTGCAGGATCTGGGTCAGATCCGGCATGAAAAGTGCGAAAAGCGGCCGGGTCACCAACTCCGTCACCCGTCCGCCGCCGGTGGAGCGCCACTTGTTCTCCCCCACCGAGATGGGCCGATCGTAATATGCCTTGGTAAACTTGATCGTATCCGATAGCAGCAAAGGACCCAGCAGCCCATATGCGAAGCGATGATGGATGTTTTTGATGTCCGCATCGATGTAGACGAGGATGTCTCCCCGGGTAACGTAGAGCGCCTTCCAGAGATTTTCTCCCTTGCCCTTGAATTTTTCCAGATGTGGCAGGATGGTGTCGGCCTCGTGTACCGTCACGTCATAGGACCGGGCGATGTCACGGGTCTTGTCCGTCGAACCGGAGTCGATCACGACGATCTCATCCAGAAGCGGGTAATGCGTCATGAGTTCCGATTTCATGATGACGATCTCCTTGGCGATCGTCTTTTCCTCGTTCAAGGTGGGCAGACAAAGGGAGATGGAGAGGTTTTTACGCTGCTTCTCCGCCACCAGGCGCTTTAGGTCCTTGAATTCGGAATGGTGGAACGTGTTCGACTCAATCCAGTTCTTATTCATCGCACACCCCGTTGTCCATGGCCATGACCAGGGCCGGGATCTGAGCGATCCCTTTAAACATCGGCTCGATTTCGACCATGGCGCCTTCTTGATGAAAATTGTCCCCGCTGGTAATGCCCAGGGTGATCGCCGGGATTTGCCGTTGGAGGAAGATGGACAACGCCGTTTCGCTCGGCTCGCTGACGGCCTCTATCTCCAGACGGTCCAAAATTCGGGACGCGCATTTGACCAGCGGGTGATTGTACCGCAGGCTGGTCGCGCCTAGATTGCTGATGCGGTTGAGCTTCAACTCGACGGCAAACGCCTTGTTGATCCCCGCGACGATATCCCCGATGTCGGCGAAGAGTTCCTTTACCATATCATCCGAGTCGCTTAGGATTTCGAACCCGATCTTGGCGTCATAGGCGATCTTTCCGTGGTTGAACCCGCCGGCGATCCTCCCGATAACGATCTGCGTCCGGGGCTTTTGGGGCAGGCGCAATTTTAGGATTGAGTTGATCACCTCGTTGATGACCAAGATCGCATTGGGCTTGTGGTACCGTTCCCATTTTTCCTCGACGGCGATGCTGCAGTCGATCTCCCCCCGGATCATGCCGTCGGAATAGTAGTTGAGTCGGCCGAGTTCCACGGTTTCAAGGCAGATGGCGCCCGCGATGGGCGTCGGCCAGGCCTTGATCAACCGGCGGATTCCCCTGAGGTTTCCCCTTCCCAGGGAAAGAACGGGGGCGACCAAAACGATGTCGGACTCGAACTGCAGTCCCAGGCGCTCGAAGATGTCCGGCAGCGACGCCAATACGCCGACGGCGGCCGAGTTGTCCGAAACGCCGAGACCGCTGATGGCTTTGTCCGTCACCTCGTAGTGCTGGTCGGCCACCACCTCTGAAAAGGTGTCGAGATGCGCGACGACGAAGATGGGTGGCTTGGTGGAAGACGATGATCCATGGATCACGCCGATGGGATTGCCGAAATCGTCGATCGTGCATTCGCCCACCTGGCATTCGGCGAACCGCTCCACCAAGCGTTCGGCCCGCCGCCGCTCGTGAAACGTCGGGGCGGAAATTTCTCCGATAAACACGATATTGCTAATGATGATTTCCCGAACCTCCCGAATTTTATCGACGAATGTGGGCAGGACGTCCAGATATTTGTCCATTGCGGCTCCTCGGTCAAGGGTTAACGGTTCCGGCGATCACCTGCCGGAGGTCGGTAACGATTAAATCGGGTGATACTCCCCGGCAGCGGTCATCGGACTCTCTGGGCCGCAACGAGCGGGCATCGCCCGCAAAAAGAGCGGTCTTGAAACCGACGGCGCTCGCCGGCCGGATGTCGTTCAGCATGTCGTTGCCGACATAAAGGGCCTCATTCACCGGAATGCCGATTCCGGAGAGCACGTCGGCCGCCAGTTTGAACATGACCATCGACGGTTTGGCATATCCGAACCGGTAGGAAAGGAAAGTCAACCGGGGATCGAACCCGCTCTCCACCAGACTCGATCTCAGAAACCACTGCAGCAAATCCGGCGTGTAAAACTGGGCGTTTGAGATGATGCCCATCGGCATGCGACGCGTCTGGCAGGTCGACAGCAGGGTGGTTAGACCGGGCATGGGGTAGACGGGATTCACCATCAGCTCGTACTCGAGGATAAAGGATTTCAGCCGACGCAGATCCCCGATGCCGAGCAGTGTCTGCCAGACACGGACGATATCGACCTCGGGGAAATCGATCCCCCGTCGCCGCGCCTCTGCGTGTTCCTGTTCTATGGCCCCTTGCAATACCGCCGAGAGACCGTCCGGTGTCCGTTCGATATTGTAGCGCTGCAGCAAGTCTTGCAAGCCATCCGCCTTCGCAGATTGTTCTCTACTGACGCCGATATTGCCGGAGCCGCTGATTAAAAGGGTGCCGTAAACGTCGAAGAGCATGGC
>JBATHN010000267.1:0-4041 GCA_049666885.1 Desulfobacterales bacterium | reverse complement strand
GGCAAGCGAGCAGGATTGGTGAATGGGTGGCAATGATAAACTGAGCGTGTCCGGCATTCCCAGCATTTTTCAAGAGCGTCAACAATTCGAGCTGACTCTTTGGGGAAAGGGCGGTTTCCGGCTCGTCCAGTATGTACAGGCCCTCGATTTGGAATCTGGAATGAAAAAATGACATGAGCGACTGGCCGTGAGACTGCTGCATCAGAGATTTACCGCCGAAATAGGCCAGTACGCCGGGGTCGTTGGCGGCCCAGTCATCCAGAATCTGGGCAAAATTTCTGAAAACCTGCGAATCGAAATAGGACCCCTGGACCTGGCCGTTCTTCCATTCCAAGTCCAGCGCCCTGAACAACTGTTCTTCATAAGGATTGGCGGCAAAGCGCATGCGCCTTTCCCCCTGCCAGATGTTCACCCCGCTGCGCACCGCAACGGCTTTGAGCAGTGTCGACTTGCCGGTGCCGTTTTCTCCGACGAAAAAAGTAACCGGGGTTTGAAAATCAAGGGTGGTGGTCTTTCTTAACAAATCCAGATCGAAAGGGTAGTGCTTCCGCGTCGGAAATCTGCCCTGAACGATGTGCACTTTTTCCAGATGCATCCGTCGGTCTCCATCCAAATTGCTGTGGCGTGTTTTGTATTGACACACAATACCACAATGTGGGAATTATATCACACTCATAAGGATTGCCACGCAATCCTGCCGAATCAAGCTTAGGGCCGCGGCTGACTGTCTGAGTCGCCTACGGGTTCTTGGACCGGACCCAATGCCGATACCGCATGAACGGAAAGAATCCAGCATGGACAAGGAAGAGTTCAGAAGCTACCGCATAAAGTTGAAAAAGACCCAGAAACAAATGGCCGAACTTCTGGGTGTGTCTATAAAAGCGGTTCATAGCTATGAGCAGGGCTGGCGACCGGTGCCGGCCGCCGTCGAACGGCAGCTTTTTTTTCTGTTGTCGCGCCTGCAAACGGGTCGCAAATTGAATGCCGATTGTTGGAATGTAAAAAAGTGTCCGCAGCGTCGCAGAGAAAACTGCCCGGCCTGGGAGTTTCGATCCGGCTCGTTGTGCTGGTTCATCAACGGCACCGTATGCAACGGGACCGTACAAAAAACCTGGAAAGACAAAATGGCCGTGTGCCGATCCTGCAAAATCTTCAAAAAATTGCTGAAGGTCTAACCGCCCCTTCCCCCGACCTGCTTTTTGCCATGTTCAACCGGCTGACTTTCCGTATCTGACAGTTAAATGACATGAGCGAATATATCGAACACGATCAACAAGGTCTTTCGGTCGGCATCGTCGAGCGAAAAAACTTCACATTCGCCGCTCCGCCGGCGGAAATGGTGCTTGAAAATGGTACGCGCTTCGGCCCGATAACCCTTTCCTATGAGACCTATGGAACGCCGGCGGCAGACCGCCGCAATGCGATTCTGGTGCTGCACGCCCTTTCGGGCGATGCCCATGCAGCCGGCATTCATAGCCGCGAGGACCCGAAACCAGGCTGGTGGGATATCATGATCGGACCCGGAAAAGGAATCGACACGGACAAATATTTCGTTGTCAGCACCAACGTTCTGGGCAGTTGCATGGGATCGACCGGACCCCGCTCGATCAATCCGGCCACCGGCAAGGCGTACGGGCACAATTTTCCCTTGGTCACCATCGGCGACATGGTCAGGGCCCAGAAAGCCTTGGTGGATCACCTTGGAATCGAAAAAATATTGGCCGTCATCGGCGGCTCCATCGGCGGCATGCAGGTCCTGGAGTGGTGCGTCCGTTACCCGGAAATGGTGTTTGCAGCCGTCCCGTTGGCCACCACCACCCGGCACTCCGCACTGGCCATTGCTTTCAACGAAGTGGCGCGGCAGGCGATCATGGCCGATCCAAACTGGAACCACGGCGACTACTACGAAGGACCTCGGCCGGATCTGGGATTGGCGGTTGCCCGTATGATCGGCCATATCACTTACCTTTCCGATGAGGCCATGCGTCACAAATTCGGACGCCGGTTGCAGGACAAAAGCGATTTTTCTTTTAACTTTGACGCCGATTTCCAGGTGGAGAGTTATCTTCGCTATCAGGGCACCAAATTCGTTGAGCGCTTCGACGCCAACAGTTTTCTCTACATCACAAAGGCCGCCGACTATTTTGATCTGGAACGGCAACACGGTACCGGTTCGCTTGTGGGCGCTTTTGCAAAGGCCAAGGCTAGATTTCTGGTCGTTTCTTTCACCTCCGACTGGCTGTACCCGACCTACCAGTCGCGGACCATCGTGAAGGCCCTGAAAAAAAACGGTCTCGAGGTGAGCTTCTGCGAAATCGAGGCCGAGTGGGGCCATGACGCTTTTCTACTGCCCAATACGCGGTTGACATCACTGATCAAAGGCTTTTTAGACCGTGTCTACACTGAAATTCGACAACAATAGCATCCGGTTCGATCTTCAGATCATTGCGGCCTGGGTCGCACCGAACTCCCGCGTACTGGACCTGGGGTGCGGCGCAGGGGATCTGCTCTATTATTTGAAGACCCACAAGAAAGTCCGCGGTACCGGTATCGAACACGATGAGGAAAAGGTAGCCCAATGTGTCGAAAAGGGCGTCACGGTTTTGCAGGGTGACATAAACGCCGAGGTCCTCGACTATCCGGACGAGGCCTTCGATACGGTCATCCTGAGCCAGACCCTGCAGCAGGTCTACGAACCGGCAGCCTTGCTCCGCACGATTCTGCGCATCGGCAAAAAAGCGGTGGTCAGTTTTCCGAATTTCGGCCACTGGCTGGTGCGCCAGCAATTGCTGCTGACCGGTTATGCGCCGGTCACCCGGCAACTCCCCTACGAATGGTATGACACGCCCAACATCCGCGTGATTTCTATAAAGGATTTCAGGAGATTCGCCCGTACCGTCGGTTTCAAGATCTTTAAGGAAACCGCCATCAGGGTGAATGGCCGTGAGGGCAGGACCATTGGTTTCATGCCGAACCTGCGGGCCAGCTTCGGCATCTTCCTCGTCGGAAAGTAATTTCATCTGGAGCCCCTATATCATATCCACGGAGTCAAGTCTCGTAACAGCGCGCCCCGTCGTGAAGATCGTCATCAGGTTACCTTGAAAGGTCAGTCGAGCGGCCGGAACAGTGGCCGTTGACAACTGAATTTTCAACCTTAGATTAAGCCCGTTATTTTGAGGCGCTAAACATGACAAACTATGCCCGTTCCGCTACTGCTAAACCGAATGCGAAAAAGCGGCGGGAAAATTATGACACGTTTGCTGACACCATGGAGGACATAAATGGCTATTGAGACAAGGGAAGAAGTTCTGGATAAGGTGCTCGCCATGAAAAAACCGATTTGTCCGCACTGCGGCGAGCCGATGAATCTCTGGGAAGTTCCACCGATATCTATCGGCGATGGTTTGGGATGGGGAACGCCGTACCTCTTTATTTGTTTCAACGATACGTGTCAGCTGTACACCCAGGGATGGGATCACATGAAAGAGACTTATGCCCACACGGCCTCGTACAGGTGCATGAATTATCCCGGCACCGAACAGTTCGAGCTGATACCGGTTTTCAGTTCCATGGGGGCAAAAGGCCAAATTATCGATGAAGAAGCGCGAGCGATCGAAGAGGCCAAAAAGGAAGCGATTAAACGCGGGTTCTCCATCCTGGCAGAGTGCTACGTTAAAAAAGATGGACCGGCCGTTCTGCGAATTCTGCTCGATCCGACCGAGGCAATGCGGGTGCGCACCAAGGCCGCGGAAATGCTGGGTGACATCGGTGAAATCGACGCGATAGAACCGCTGCGCAACCTCAAAGTCGGCAATCAAATTTTAGAAACCAAATTGCAGAAGGCCGTTGGTAAAATTCATGCGCGCAACTTCACGCGGGAGTGCCCATTCTGCGCCGAAATCATCAAGAAAAGAGCTAAAATTTGCAAGCATTGCGGCAAGGAAACTGCAGGCCTGTGAGCCCCGTTAAACGTGAGGGTGGCGGCAAGCCTAAAAGAAGCAGGGAAGTCAAAGCCCAGCCGGTTTGCCCGGTTCATCGTCG
>JBATHN010000266.1:0-2923 GCA_049666885.1 Desulfobacterales bacterium | reverse complement strand
CGATGACCGAAGGTGCTGATGGCAAAGTCCAGGGCTTTACGGTCCGAGTCCGAAAAATTGTACGGCAGTAGTAATTTTTGTGCGGCCATGCTTCCCTCCTTTCGGTGGCTTGGTTTCGGGAGCGGTTGACGGGCGTTGATCCGGCAAAAGCAGGGAAAACGGTGCAAGGGCGTTCCGGCGCCAATAATCGAAACCATTCGAGGGCAGCGACGATTGGCTACCCGCAGCGGGAGGGTAGAGTCGAAAAGGGACGTATCAAAAAGGAGGAGGAGAAGGCACAGGTGCTGTTGTAAGAGTGCAGAGGCCAATATGGAACAAGGGAGTCACGCGCCGTCACATCGGTCATCCGCCCATTTGAAGAATGTCACGGCGTGGCGACTGCTGTCAAGGAATTATTTGGCGAGCCGGTCTGGGGTCGTATCTTAGACGTTTTCTCTAAACTCAACGGTCTTGATGCCGTATTTCTTGATCCGCTTCCAGATGGTCACACGGCTGACCCCCAGTATGCGGGCCGCTTCGGACTGGTTGCCGGCTGCCTGGCGGAGAACGCGTACCAGATCTTCGCGTTCCTGCAGCTTCGTCTGATTGCCCCAAGTAGCCCGATGCACCGATGGATGCTGCGGCTGAAGGATTTTAGGCGGCAGGTGCCCGCATTCGATCGTCGCATCCTTGCACAGGACGAAAGCATATTCGATGGCACTGCGCAGCTCCCGGACGTTTCCGGGCCAGGCATAATTCGTGAGCGCTGCCATGGACGCGGCCGACATCCCCTCGATCTTCTTGCCGCTTTTCAACACGTTGTGGCGGATGAAGTGCTGCACGAGCAGCGGGATGTCCTCGAGACGCTCGCAGAGCGTCGGGATTTGAAGCGGGAACACGCTGATGCGAAAAAAGAGGTCTTCCCTGAACATTCCTTGGGCGGTCAGGGCCTCCAAGTCCCGGTTCGTGGCGGTGACGATGCGCACGTCCACCCCGATCGGTTGGTGGTCGCCCACCCGTTCGATCTCTTTTTCTTCGAGCACGCGCAAGAGCTTGATCTGAATCGGCGGCGGGATGTCGCCGACTTCATCCAGTAAGATCGTCCCCTCGTGAGCGGCTTCGAACCGTCCCACGCGATGTCGATCCGCACCGGTGTAAGCACCTTTGACGTGCCCGAAGAGTTCGCTTTCCAAAAGGTTTTCGTTCAGGGCGGCGCAGTTGACCTTTATAAACGGTTTATCACGGCGGGGCCCGGCTTCGTGGATGGCCCGGGCGACCAGTTCCTTGCCGGTTCCGCTCTGTCCCAGGATCAGCACCGGCGCTTCCGTCTGGGCGACATTGTCGATCAGTTCGTAAACCTGCTGCATGGCGGGAGACTCTCCGACCAGTCCGTGGAAACCGTCACTCAGCTGACAGGATTTTCTGAGGGATTCTATTTCCTGCTGCTGCCGGACGATTTCCGACATGTCGGTCAAGGTTTCGATCGCCCCGATGATACGACCGGATTCGTTCCGCAGTACCGAACCGTTCTTGACGACATGGACGGCGCGACCGTCCTTGTTGGTGATCAGGCATCGTTTGGCCTTGACATCGCCGGTGGCATACAGCGCACACCATTTTTCGGCGATCCCCCGTCCGATGATGCGGCAGCCGGTGCAGTTCAATATCCGGCAGGAGTTGCCCACCAGATCTGCGGCCGAATACCCGGTCAGTTTTTCAGCAGCTGGATTCAAAAACAGGATGCGGCCGCCCGGGTCGACAACGATCAAACCGTCCTGGAGTGTATTGACAATGGTCTCCCAATACCGTGCGATTTGCATGAGCATGTTCCTTGTACTGCAAGAATTGTGCTTCTTCGGTGCTGTGTCCCAAGTGCTCGGATAACCGCGGTCACAAGCGGCGGGCTTATGTCGAAATGCATTGACAGGCTCGGTTCACGTGCTAATAAAAATAGAGTCATCCATTAACTGATCGGTTCAAAGGTTCAGAGTTCACGGTTTAGAGTATAAGGTTGTAAAATCCTATTCAGTTTCAATCACAGAATGCTTGCTTTCGGTTGGGCTCGAATAGCGTCTCACCGAAAGGGGACAGTTAATTTTCACAAATCTTGGCCAGAAGTGTTCTCAGTTTCATTCGTTGAGAACCTTTGAACATTGAATTCGCTCAACCGGGTTGTTAATTTAAATGTTAACTGTTAACCTGTTAACAGTTAACATAGCATTAACAGGTCGTTCCGACAAGAGTCGGCCTCAATTTTTTTGTCGATATTTTTTAATAGGTTGGAGATAATCAAGAAGGTTGCAGGCTTGGCATGAGGCTTGCTAATCCAATTGCGGAGCAGAAGGTACCCGAGTTATGTCAACTCAATCGGCACGGACTCAGAGGTTTTACTATACTCGATGGTTTGATAAGACCATCCACCCGCAAAGGAGATTTTAATGTCAATCGGAGGACCCAATGGAAGGTTGTAATCGAATTTGGAGATGGGCGGCGGTGGTTTTTATCGGCGTGCTGCTGCCAGCCTGGGGTCTGACCCAGACGCAGGTGCTGGACGAAAACCAGGCTCCGGGCCGCACTATGGCCCAACAGGCGACCAAAGGACCCCAAATCTGGATCACCGCAGATCACTCGCTGCATCCGGTTCTGCAAAAGACCTTTACAACAGGACCCGAGGTCACGGAGGCTTGTCTTAGCTGTCACGAACTCGCCGCCGGACAATTCCAGAAGACCATTCACTGGAGCTGGCTCGACCCGAATGTCGACTCGAAGATGAAGGTCGGCAAGGGCGGCTTGACCATGAACAACTTCTGCATCAATCTTCAATCCAACGAGCCGCGCTGCACATCCTGTCACGCCGGTTATGGCTGGAAAGACAAGAATTTTGATTTCAGCAACCCGCATGCGGTGGACTGTCTGGTCTGTCACGAGCAAACCGGGACTTACA
>JBATHN010000265.1:0-4142 GCA_049666885.1 Desulfobacterales bacterium | reverse complement strand
GGTCGTTACGGGTGCCGTTTATTGTCCGCTGGCCTGGTAAAGTTCCGGCCGGCAAGGTCTCCAACGAGATCGTTCACCAGTTTGATCTATACGCTACATTGGCAAACCTTGCCGGGGGTAAGGTGCCGACAGATCGTGTCATCGACAGTATGGACATGACAGGTTTCTTCCTCGGGAAACAAGAGGAGTCCGGTCGAGACGGCTTTGTGGTCTATGTTGGTAACGATATTCACGGCGTGAAGTGGCATAACTATAAGATGATGTTCATGGAGTTTGAAGGAGGGCTGGGTACTGGGAAACTGAACGTGTTCCCGATGCCTCACTTTTACGACCTCTATATTGACCCTAAAGAAGAATATCCCGTAACCAAAGCACTGGGAGGTAAATTATGGCTACGTTGGGGGCTTGGGCCGATTCTGGTAGAGCATAAGAAGTCGCTGGCCGCAGAACCACCCATCAAGCCGGGCACGCCTGATCCTTATGTACCGGCAAAAAAGAAATAGCCCAGAAAAAAATGCTCCTTGCTGAGAGCACGCTGGAGTATTTTATGAACATAAATTACGAGAGGAAAGATCATGATGAAACAGATGAAACAAAAATCATTTAAATCCTGGCCGTGCCCCGGTCTCTTGACCGCATGCCTCGCAGTCGTGATGCTGGCCGGTGCTGGAGTATTGACCGCACATGCGGAGGTAAAACTCCCGACCTATAAAATGACTACCGAGACGCCGGGCCAGATCGCAACGCCGGATAAAGTTTCCACACCGATCGGAACACTGGAATTTTTTGACGGTGTGCCGACCGGCAATACCACGGAAGCAATCTACGAATATATGGATCGCGCCCGCGCCGTGCAGGTTTATGTAAACATGATTCCGACGGTTTCCATGTATTCACTGCGTAAAGCCCAGCATGAAATGGGTGCCATCGATTCTCATCAGATTCTCATCTGGGAAGATTTGATGGATTCCAAAACGCGCTGGCTGACGCCGAACAACACCGCGCTTTATACGCTGGGATTTTTCGACCTGAAAAAAGACGGACCCACCGTAATGGAATTGCCGCCGGATGTACTCGGTATGCTGGATGATGGCAACATGCGCTGGCTCGGTGATATTGGTATGGCCGGCCCCGACAAAGGGAAAGGCGGAAAGTATCTTCTCCTGCCACCGGGCTATGAAGGCGAAGTGCCGGACGGCTATCATGTTTACCGTTCAAAAACATACACTGTCTGGAACTTTATGCGTGGTTATGTGCGGACCAGCGTAAAAGATGCGGCGGAAAACATTAAAACCAATCTCAAGGTATATCCGTTATCTAAAATCAATAATCCGCCGGAAATGGAGTTCAAAAATATGTCCGGTGTGGAGGGTTACAATACCATTCCACCGAATGACTTCAGTTTCTATGAAATGGTTGATACCGCTGTTCAGTATGAGCCGGTTGGATTTATTGATGCGGAAACTACTGGACTGATGGCCTCCATCGGAATCGTGAAAGGGCAGCCCTTTAATCCTACGCAGCGGATGCGCCGGATTCTTTCTGAAGCCGTTGCGCTCGGCAATGCCTATGCCCGCGCAAACACAGTATTCCCCCGCGATCCGGGTGCCCGGATTTACAAGGATGTTGAAACGGAATGGGTTATGGGTTACGCCGACAAGGATACTTATTTCCTGAAAGACGGAGCGCGCCGCTACGATTCGCGCCTGTGGCTGCACTATAATGCTATCTGTGTGACCCCTTCCATGGCCGTTACCAAACCGGGCATCGGTTCCGACTACGGCATCGCCGGCCTTGATGCCAATCATGACATACTTTATGGATCAAAAACCTACAAACTGCACCTGCCGAAGAACATTCCGGTGAAAGACAACTGGTCGGTCATTATTTATGATACGCAGACCCGGGCTATGCTGCAGACCGATCAACAGTTTGCCGGCATTAACAGCTATGGCGAAGGCCCTAAGAAAAATAAAGACGGCTCCATCGACATTTACTTCGCTCCGGAAGCGCCAAAAGGATGGGAAAAGAACTGGATTCAGACGATCCCCGGAAAAAGCTGGTTCATCATCCTGCGCCTCTACGGCCCGCTTGAGCCCTGGCTGGACCAGACCTGGCGGCCGAGTGAACTGGAGTTGGTGAAATAATTCGTTCAAGACAAATAAGCGGGGCGAATTAGAACTCGCCTCGCCGGAAAAAAACAGGAGACGTATCGATGAAAATTAAATTCTTAGCAACCATGGCATTGAGGAAGGCATGATGTTGGCGCGGCTTGCAGATTTGAATATTTAACAAAGGTGAAACTCATGAAAAAAAAATCTAATTTTGCAAGAAAGGCTCGTAAGTGGGCAGCGGTAGGCTGCGTACTTGCGGGGGTAACCATTGCCGTTGCTGCAACACCACAGGACGCGGCGGCAGCCTCGGAAAAATCCGGAAAACCCAACGTTGTCCTCATGCTGGCCGACAACGTCGGCTGGGGAGATATTGGCGCCTATGGAGGCGGCGAGATTCGAGGGATGCCCACGCCGAACATCGATCGATTGGCCAGTGAAGGCATGCAGATGACCCAGTTTTTGGTGGAACCGGCATGCACGCCATCCCGTGCGGCTCTGTTGACGGGACGCTACTCGACACGTGTTGGGTTAAATACCGTCATCATTGGTGGCACGCCGAATACACTTACCGCACAAGAAATTACCCTGGCTGAGCTATTCAAAGAAAAGGATTATGCCACCGCATACGCTGGCAAATGGCACCTGGGTATGGAAGAGCAGAGCTGGCCCACGCGTCAGGGCTTTGATGAGTATCATGTGGGTGTGATCGAGACAACCGACGGCACCCTGTACCGGGAAAGCATGGAACGCAGCGGCATGCCGGAGGCCTTTATCGAAAAGGTCGTTCCAAGAATTTATGAGTCTGATGAAAAAGGCAAGCTGAAAGCAGTGCGAGAATACACCGTGGATTACCGTCGCCAGGTTGAAGGTGACATTGCCGATGCATCTGTCGAATTCATCAAGCGCCAGGCAAAGGCCGATAAGCCCTTCTTTATGATGGTCGGCTGGACGCACTCTCACTATCCGAGTGTTACCCCGCCTGAGTTTAGCGGTAAATCGAGCAGTGGTCCGTATGGCGACGCGATTATGGAGCTTGACCATCGCACCGGTGAAGTGCTTGCCGCCATTAAAGATGCGGGGGTTGAGGACAATACCATCGTCATCTGGATTTCTGATAACGGTGCAACTCCCATCAGCGGACCTCCTGCCTATCGTGGCGGAAATAACGGTCCCTTCCGGGGGGAACTCGGTGATGCCACGGAAGGTTCTATCCGTGTTCCGGGTATGATCAAATGGCCCGGCAAAATTGCCCCGGGGAAAAATAATGGCATGGTGTCGATCCATGACTTCCTGCCCACCCTGGCCAGTATCATCGGGGTGAAAACACCTGATGACCGAGCCATCGATGGTGTGGATCAAAGTAAATTCTTTCTGGGTAAACAGAAAAGCTCCAATCGTGAGCACCTGATTACCTTTATTGAAGATGAGGTCGCCGCAGTGCGCTGGCACCAGTTCCGCATTTACCCGCAGGATTTTGTTCCCTCCGGTGGTAATCCCGCCCGTCCCGGATTAGGTGGTCACCGCGCCCAGATGACGGGTATGCCTGCACTCTACAATATAGAGAACGATCCACGGGAAGAGGATAACCTGATTGCTTCTAAAGCCTGGACATTCAGGCCTTATATGAAAGCGATTGGGGATTACTATAAATCATTGGAGAAATACCCGAATCCAAAGGGAGTTTCTCTAACGAAGTTCCAATAAACGACTATATGAGAGCTCGTCTCAGTTAAAACAAAAAGGAGTCTCGACAATGAAAACCAAACTATTAACAACCATGGCCATTACCGGTTTGATGGTGGCCGGCCTGACAACTGCGGCATGGGCCGCATCACCGAAAATGAAAATGACCACGGACATTCCGAAAGCTTTTACCGCGCCGGATAAAGTCGAAACATCTATCGGAACCCTGAAATATTTTGATGGGGTTCCGACAAAAGAAAGCACGAAAGCGATTTACGACTATCTCGACACTTCACGTGCCGTCAATGTCTACTTGAATTCAATTCCAGCCCTGTCCGTCAATGC
>JBATHN010000264.1:0-12694 GCA_049666885.1 Desulfobacterales bacterium | reverse complement strand
TATCCAGTTCGGCCTTTTTCGTCGCCACCGCCGTGCTCGATTACCAGACCAACGAGTCGTGAATCCAGCCTTGGTCACCATCGGCGTGCAGGATGTGGATCCAGTTGCCCTTCTGCTCGAGGACCTTAAAGGGCACTCCGCTGCCGACCGAAAAGAGAATTTCATTCTCGGTCCCCGGTCCCTTGCGGACATTGCACTGCGGTTTGGTGGTTATGACAGCCGGGATCTTGTCGGTTAGAGAATCGTGAACCCAGCCCGTATCGCCCTCGAAATCTCGGAACTGGTACCAGACGCCTTCTTTTTTAATGACCTCGAATGGATAGTATTGCTGTACATTCCAGAGAATATCGTAGTTGGACCCCGGACCGGAACGTATATTGGCGATTTTGACGGTAATTGCAAGTCGCTCGGCCAAGGCGGATTGAGTGAAGACGACCCAAAAAGCCAGCAGCGTCAGAGTGCCATATCTCATCGGTGACATCCATGGTCGGTGATCAATATGGGATGCCGTCAAGGCCATCAGACTGTGTAAAAAACCAGTTCCGGCAACCTTACACAGGTGAGTCGATTGCCGTAGACGGCACCGGTATCGATGCCGATTTTATTCGGTAAAAGGAGCGGTTCGTGCAACGGTGTATGGCCGAATACGACCATCTTGCCATAATCGTACTTCGATTCGATGAAGCGCCTTCGAATCCATAAAAGGTCCTCTGTTTTCTGCTTTTCGAGCGGCACTTTGTTTTTTAGTCCAGCGTGAACGAAGATGTAATTTTGGGTTTCGTGATAGATCCGCAGGGATTTGAAAAACTCGAGATGCGTGCTCGGTATCGCCGGTTCGCCCTCCGGCCGGGGCCGGTTCATGTAACTCTCCAGTGTTTGCTGGCCGCCGTTGACTAAATAAGTGATCCGGTCCTCGCCGGAGAGGTATTTCTCGAGCATCTCCTCGTGATTGCCCTTCAGAAAAATGGTGTTGGCGTATCTTTGTTTCAGGTCGGCCAGGTAGGCGACGACCTCGAAGGACTGTGGTCCCCGATCGATATAGTCTCCCAAGAAGACCAGAGTGTCGGACTCGAAATCGATGTCCATTTTTTCCATCAATGCCATAAGTTTATCATAGCACCCGTGGATATCGCCGACCGCATATATTCGTTCCATTATTTAGAATGCTCGCTTTGTTCCGAAGTCGATTTCAGCCTACCGCAGCGCGAAAACGCGCCTGGGGCGGTCGAGACGCCAGATTCCCTCTTCCATAGCGGCCCGCCGGGCTTTTTTGAAATCGTATTCAGTGGGATAAGCCGCCAGTTCTCGGACCTCGGCGGCGCGGCCACAGGGCCTGTACTGGGTCATGATGTTAACATACGTATCGGTCGATATATCATGAGCGATAAACCGCATGATCTCTCGTGTTCCGGCCAGGCCTCCGGGCAAAACAAGGTGTCGAATCAGCAGACCGCGTCTGGCGATTCCGTTGTCATCGATAACAAGGTCACCCACCTGGCGGTGCATTTCCCGTAAAGCGTTGCGGGCAACCTTGGGGTAGTCGGGGGCGTTACAGGTTTCTTCAGCCACCCGGGGATCCCAGAATTTAAAATCCGGCATGTATATGTCGAAGACGCCGTCGAGCAATCTCAGTGTCTCGACCCGGTCGTAGCCGCCACTGTTGTAAACCAGTGGCACCCGAAGCCCATTTTCGGCGGCTATGGCCAGAGCTTCAAAAATCTGCCAGACGACGTGTGAAGGTGTCACAAAATTGATATTATGGCAGCCCATGCGCTGCAAATCGACCATTATCGCAGCCAGTTGTTCGGCACTGACTTCCTGACCGATACCCTCATGGCTGATGTCAAAGTTCTGGCAAAAGACGCACAGCAGGTTGCAATGGGTGAAAAATATCGTTCCGGAGCCGTTGGTGCCCACCAGCGGGGCTTCTTCGCCGTAGTGGGGTGTATAACTGGACACCCACGCATATGTGCCGGTTTTGCAGACGCCGGTTTGACCCGCTAGGCGATCGACACGGCATTCTCGGGGACACAGGGTGCAGGCGGACATCATCGACCGTGCCGAATGAATTTTTTCCGCCAATCTACCTTGTTCGATCAGTCTAATGTAAGAGGCGTTGGCTCTGGTCATTGGATTTTACGGTAGTGACCTGCCGTTTTTCGTCTGATTTTTCACTGATCATCGCCGCACCGGTTCCACCATGATTTTTTCGGCTAGCCCGCGGCCGAGAGCATAGCGCTTGAAGTCGGCGGCAATGACGACCTGGCCCTTTTTTTGGTTGGTAATGACTTCGATAGAATCGCCGATTCGAAGTCCCATTGTCAGCAACCGCATCCTGGCACCGGCCCCGCCACTGATCTGCTTGATGACGAGCCTCTCTCCCGGACGGGCCATCTCAAGCGGCATCACTAATGCTCGGTCCTTCAAACACTCAGCGCAAATGCCGTAGATCTCCATTTTATGTTGCAACATGTGGAAACCGATAGCGGCTGCGATATTGACTTGCAGGGCTTCCATCTGGTCGTTGCGAAACTCAAAAATTTTTTTGCACTTCGTGCAGATCATGTGATCGTGGTGGTCACCGAGATGAAGGTGTTCATAACGGACCTTGCCGTTGTCGAACCGGTTTTCGCGGGCAAAGCCGAAACGGCACATCAGATTAAGGGTGTCCTTGACAAAATCGCCCGAAAGCTCGTTGCCGTTCTCCTGCAGGAGTCGCGTCATCTCGACTTCGGTCACATGTTGTTCGGTTTTAAGAAAGGTATCCAGAACTTTAAAACGGTCTTCAAAACGGTCGATACGCTCCTGCTTGAAGAGCTTTTTGAATTGTTCTTTTTCCTGTTTGTGAATCTGCTGAATCATTTTGGGCCCCGTTGATCAGGATCGCGAACTGGATAACGTGAACAAAATGACGCGTCGTTCGGCCAGCCCTATTTATTGCGCTATAGGCGATAAGATAACGGTTTTCGACTGCGTTATCGGTCGGTGGCGTCTTACAAGCCTTCTTCCTCTGGCCTTGCCCAAAACTTTATCTTAAAGCCTAATACTGATAACGCCGTCCTACCGTGCACTAAATACTTATGAGGCCTGACGACAGCGGCAGGGCTTTGCCGGGGGTCGGTTTGCAGGCGGCTCTTTTTGTGTCTATACACGGAAGGATAACAGGAAGCGGCGGTCAAGGTCCTATCGAGACGGTCCGGGAATTTCGAGGGTGCTGCAGGATCCCCCCGAACAGTTTCGCATTTGGGACTTCACGCCCTGATCAGAACCTGCGCCACCGTTCATAGAATAGCTGGCACAACTGAGAATGCGTTCGAAGTCTTCCGCGCCGCATGCCGGACATCGCATTTCGACCGAATCCTCGCTGCTTATAACCAATATTTCAAAACATTCATTACACTTCAAACATTTAAATTCATAGATCGGCATCGATTGGCCCCTCGCCTCTGATAATTGTTTAAAGTATTAAATATATTTAATGTTCTCTTAAATGTCAAGGAATTAAGACAACTTATCCATCTTATCGGTATTTGGATATCGTGACAGCCCTATATTTGTTTCAACAGCTCCCGAGCATGATTCAGTGTGGTCGGGGTGATGTCGACTCCGCCGAGCATGCGTGCGAGCTCTTCGACACGGCTTTTTTCGTCCAACACCTTGATGGCCGTTAGGGTTCGACCTTTGACGACACTTTTTGAGATGCTGAAGTGATGGGATCCGAATTTGGCGATCTGAGGCAGGTGAGTAATGCAGATGACCTGATGGTGTGCGGAAAGTTCAAGGAGCTTGCGCCCAACAACCTCAGCCGTGCCGCCGCCGATTCCGGCATCCACTTCATCGAAGACGACGGTTTCGACGGCATCGGTCGCAGCCAGGATGGATTTTAACGCTAAAACGATTCGTGAGAGTTCTCCCCCCGAAGCGATGGTGGTTAATGGTTTGAGCTCCTCGCCGACATTTGGAGCGATCTTAAAGACCGCTCTATCGAGACCCGACTCAAAAACCTGCATCCTATTCACCTGCAGAAAGGCGGTAGTCCTGTCGCCAGTCGGCACATGATGCAGTGCCACCTCAAATCGGGTCTGGCCCATCTTCAGGTGCTTCAGCTCGGCTTCCACCTCATGCGCCAGCGCTTTCGCGGTTTTTCGGCGTTGTTGGGACAGGTTTACCGCCGACTCCGCCAGTCGGCTGTGACAGCCGGCTATCTGTTTTTCTGTAACGGCAATCTGTTCGTCGACATTTTCGACTTCAGCAAGTTCCAGCGAAATGGCCTCGCCGTGGGCGAGAACCCCGTCCAGTGAGCCGCCGTATTTCCGTTTGAGCTTGTTGATCAGATCCAATCTTTCTTCCACCGCCTCCAAGCGGCTTTCGTCCGTCGCAACCGTTTTAAGATAGTTTCGAAGGTGGTCGACCAGTTCCTCCAACAGAAAATTAATTTGGATCAGATGGTCGACTCCCGGGGAGAGGGCACCATCGACCCGGCCGGCTTTTTCGAGGTTTTTCCGCACGGCCGTCAGATTTTCAGCCACCGAACCCTGCCCGCTGTAAATGTCTTCGAGTGCTTGGTAAACCGTTTGAAACAGCAATTCACTGTTTTTCAACCGGTTGCGTTCCTGTTCGAGGCGAGCGTCTTCGCCTTCGGTCAGGGCGGCGGATTCGATCTCGCCACGCTGGTACTGGAGGAGTTCGACCTGCTGTGCCCGCCGGTTTTTGAGCGTCCTCAGGCGTTCGTGTTTATCCATCAGCGGCAGCATTTCGTGGTAGGCGTCGAAAACCGCCTGGCGCTGGGACAACAATCCACCGAACTGATCGAGGATCAATAGGTGATGTTCCTCTTTCAGGAGGTTCTGGTGAACATGCTGTCCGGAAATGCTGGCTAAATTTTCGGTAATAGCGCAGAGAAGCTGCATCGTGGCCAGGCGGCCGTTGATGTAGATCCGGTTGCTGTCTGTACGGGAGACGATGCGCCGAATCAGCAAGCCTTCATGAAACGTGTATCCCTTCGCGTCCATGGTTTGGGCCGCAGCACTTCGCGGTGAAACTTGAAACAGAGCCTCCAGCTCGGCGGCCTCGCAGCCGGTGCGGATCAAGGCGGCCGATGCCCGACTGCCGAGCACAAGGTTGATGGCATTGATGAGAATCGACTTGCCGGCACCGGTTTCGCCGCTCAGAATGGTGAGGCCCGGCGCGAATTGAATTCTTAAATCATCTATGATGGCAAAGTTGCGGATGGATAGTTCCTGGAGCATAGGCAAATCATCAGGAAAGTAGTGTGCGTACTGTGCCGGGCCATGCACTGCCCGGCTGATTAAGGGCTCGCGTAATAAGTGCGTCAGATTTTAGACGCCGATGCATCTCATCCGACTGCGTGTTAAAAACTCGGAATATCAAAATATTTTAATGGTTTCGCGCCTTGACGGCCGGTTGTCTCAACGACCGAAAGGGCAAACTTATTTTTCGACGTTATTTTATCACACACGGGTCGGGTTTTGTAAAGAACTGACCATCTCACCTATGCCACAGAGCAGGCTGTATTTCCGAAAGTACAAAAGCCAGAGATCACAGGCCGAATCACAAACACCGCCCAAACGCCAAAATTCATGACGGGGCAGGGAATTAACGTTTCGCCGGAAGTGGACCCAATTTTCTAATGAATGTCAACGTCGCGGACAGCGAGCCGGTTCGCAATATGAAAAACATTTACAAAAACACCGGTATGAATTATATTTTCACTTTAATTTATGAAACTTATGTGCTGCTATACATTCAGATTGATCTTTTTTAGCGTTGATTCTCGGTGATGGGGCGCCATTCGACTGAAACCACACAGTCGGAATTTTAGCGCTGGTTTTTTTCTACTTCAAAGTGTATGCGGTGTACTGAAAGAGACTCATGTTGGACACGACTCTCTGACGTGCACCTTTCGATCGATGAGGGCGTTCATGGAGGATACCACTCCCTTGGTTATTGCCACACGAAATCCCGGTAAAACAGCCGAGATCCGGGAACTCTTAAAGGGATTTCCCGTACAGATCGGAAATATTGGAGACTTTGGCCCGATTCCCGAAGTGGAGGAAGACGGACAGACTTTCGAGGAAAATGCATATAAAAAGGCCAGCTTCACGGCCAGGGTGCTGGGACTGCCGGCGCTGGCCGACGATTCCGGCTTGGTCGTCGAAACCCTCGGCGGCGCACCAGGGGTATATTCCGCACGCTTTGCCGGAAATAATGCCACCGACGCCGAATGCTGTGCCCGGCTGCTGGCCGAAATGGCCGGCAAAACCGACCGCCGCGCAGCCTTTGAATGCGTTATCTCGATTGCGGTGCCGACCGGAAAGGCCTTGACATACGAAGCACGTTGCGAGGGGTTGATTGCCGAGAAGCCGGTCGGTGTCAACGGTTTCGGTTACGATCCGATCTTCTATTACCCCCCTTTGAAAAAAACGTTTGCCGAATTGACCCGCGCTGAAAAAAGCCGCATCAGTCACCGAGGAAAAGCTCTGTCGGAGATAAAACGCGAAATGGAGAAAGTTCTGATCTGGATACGACAGCACATGCCGATTTTCGAAAAATTCCACTAAGTGGTCTTGTTCGTAAATACGGTGACGCACCGAGATGACCGAGAAGCCCGCAGCGCGAGGCGCGAGAAGCGAGCATACCAAGCGTATGTGAGCGCCGAGCATCAAGCGGCGGGATGCATCGGTCATTGAATGCCACCGTAATTACGATTAGGGTCACTAAGGATCGGAGACAAAATAAATTGACCAAAACGTCGAAAGATATTGGTTTGTGTTCACGGCGCGTTGAAAGTCGCAACCTTACGAATGTGGTCGATAACGCAACACAGAGTACGTGCCCCAAGACGCGTCATTTTGTTCACGCTATCGAGTTCGCGATCCTCAACACCGTATTTGCAGAGGGAGTTGCTCTATGATGAAGAAAAGGGAAGGAATCGACATCGTCGTTGAGATCGGCGGGATCAAAACCCCGGAGGCCGCTGCGCGGTTCTTCGAAGAAAAACTGGAGGCCGAACAATATTCGCGGTTGCAACGGATCAAGCATCCCGAAGTTAAGCTGAAAATAGCCAATGCCATTGCCATGTGCCGGCCGGAGCGCGTGTTCATCAACACGGGAACCGAATCCGACCGGCAGTTCATCCGGGACCTGGCTCTCGAAAGAGGCGAAGAGTCCAAACTCCCCATGCCGGGGCACACCATCCACTATGATCTGAGAGAGGAGCAAGGGCGGATCATCGATCGGACCTTCTACTTCACTAATCCGGGTGACGTGGTCAGTACGTTGGGCAATAAAATCGACCGGAACGAGGCCCTCAAAGACATCCGCGACAAGATGTCCGGCATCATGGCCGGCATGACAATGATTGTCGGCTTCTATCTGCGCGGTCCGGTCGGTGCGCCGGTCTCGAATCCGGCGCTCGAGATCACCAGTTCGGCCTATGTTTCGCACAGCGCGGAAATTCTCTACCGCAATGCCTTTGACCATTTCGATGAACAGGTAAGACGTCTCGGGCACTTTTATACCAACATCCACAGTCAAGGGTTGAACCGTCCGGAAGACCTGCCGAGCGCGCGGGTATACATGGATCGCAGCTATCAGGCCACATACAGTATCAACTGCACTTATGCCGGCAACACCCTGTTGCTTAAAAAGGGAAACCATCGTTTTTCGGTCGACAAGGCGATTTACGAAAACCGTGGCAATGAGCTCAGCGAACACATGTTTATAACCGGTATCGACGGCCCGGGCGGCCGCATCACCTGGGTCGCCGGTGCCGCCCCCAGTGGATGTGGTAAAACCACCACGGCTATGGCCGGCAATCACTTTGTGGGAGATGACTTGGCTCAGATGTGGATCGCCAGTGACGGCAGCGTCCGCTCAGCCAACCCGGAGTGCGGCATCTTCGGGATCGTCGAGGACGTCAACTGGGACGGCGACCCCATGTTGATGAAGTGCCTCCGAAATCCCGGCACAGAGGTGATCTGGTCCAACGTGCTGATCGATGAAAACGGTGAGCCCCAGTGGACAGGCAATGGTGAGAATCCCACCAAGGGGATTAACTTCCAAGGTCCCTGGGAACGGGGTATGGTCGACAAAAACGGCAAACCGATCCCGCTATCTCATCCCAACTCCCGCTGCACGCTGGCCTCGTCGGCCTTGGACAATTATTCGCCGGCTGCTGAAGATCCCGCGGGTGTCGAAACGCGCGTGGTCACTTACAGCGGTCGCGACAGCGACACCATGCCGCCTGTCTGGGTGGCCAAAAATGCCGACCAAGGGGTGGTGATCGGTGCCTGCATCGTTTCAGCCGCCACCGCCACGGAAGTCGGCGCCACCGGCGTTCGACGTTCCCCTTGGGCCAATGCGCCTTTTATACCCGGGTCTCTGGGGGATTACATGGATGCCCAGTTCCGGTTTTTCGGACACAAGGGCTTATCCGACGACAAGAAACCGATCATGGCCGGATTGAACTACTTTCTGACCGATGAGGCCCGGGGCGGCACATCCAAGAAGCTGCTCGGCGAAAAACGGGACGTCAAGGTCTGGCTGGGATGGCTGGACCGAAGGGCTCACCGTGAGGTCGCGGCCATCGACACCCCCATCGGATATCTCCCCAAATACGAGGACTTGAAAAAGCTGTTCATAGAGATTATAGAAAAAGACTACCCGCAAGATCTCTACCTCAAGCAGTTTTCACTTTACATCGACAACATTCTGGCCCGTATCGAAATGCAGATCAGCGCTTACGGAAAGGAGGATGGCTTGCCCCGGAGGTTGTTCGAGGTATTGAACGAGCAGCGTGACGGGTTGTTGGCATTGAAAGATAAGTATGGTTCCAAGGTCACGCCGGCCGACCTGCTGAAAGCGACCCCGGGCGTTTGAGGAACCCGGCTGCTGAAGGCCATGGGATTCCGCCATGACGACCACACGGAGATTGAATGGCGGACGTTCCTCACTGGCGAGGGTCGTCTTCAGCCGGCGCATGTTCGTGGCGCTTTTGATGGGTTTTTCCTGCGGGCTGCCCCTGTTGCTCACCGTGAGCCTCCTGCAGGCCTGGATGAAGGAGGCAGGCGTAGACCTGACCGTCATCGGTCTGATGGCGTTGGTCGGGCTTCCTTATACGCTAAAGTTTCTCTGGGCCCCTTTCGTGGATCGTTTCACCCTGCCTTTTCTCGGCCGCAGGAGGGGCTGGCTGGTGGTCATCCAGTTGGCGCTTATGAGCGCCATCGTCGCACTCGCGTTGACCGATCCGGCCCGGAACCCCTGGATGGTGGCGGGTACCGCCCTTCTGGTCACTTTTTTCAGTGCCTCACAGGATATCGTGGTAGATGCCTACCGACGGGAAGATCTAGCCGATGAGGAACTCGGCCTGGGCTCGTCGCTTTACATCAACGGCTATCGGCTGGGTATGCTCCTGGCTTCGGGCGGCGGTCTGATCATGGCCGACCACATGCCGTTTCCCGCTGTCTATCTCGTCATGGCCGCCTGCCTGCTGCCCGGCGTTGCGACCACCCTTCTGACACCGGAACCCGAGACGCCGTCCGGAACGCCTGCAAGCCTCAAGGAAGCCGCTCTCGAGCCTTTGATCGAGTACTTCAACCGCAGCAGTGCCCTATGGATGCTCGGGTTTATTCTGCTTTACAAGATCGGCGACTCGATGGCTACGGCCATGACCATCCCCTTTTACCTGGACCTCGGATTCTCAAAATCGGAGATCGGCGCGGTCGTCAAGCTCTTCGGCTTTTGGGCCACCATCGCCGGGAGTGTCATCGGCGGCGTCTTGATGATCCGCATCGGCATTCATCGCAGTCTGTGGGTTTTCGGCTTCCTGCAAGCGGCCTCCACCGGCTGTTTTGCAGTGCTGGCCCGCATTGGGCACAATCTGCCTTGGCTGGCCGGGGTGGTGACGTTTGAAAACCTCAGCAGCGGTATGGGGACGGCCGCCTTTGTCGCCTTCATGGCCAGTATTACCAACAAGAAGTTTACCGCAACCCAGTATGCCCTGCTGTCGAGCCTGATGGGCGTCCCCCGCGTCATGGCCGCTGCGCCCACCGGTTTTCTGGCCAAGTTTCTCGGCTGGGAGTCTTTTTTTATCTTCTGTGCGCTGATTGCAGTTCCCGGTATGCTCCTGCTGTTGAAATTCACCCCCGGCGGCGTCGAACACGACGAGATTTGACGAGAACAATGAAAGACACCTCAGACAAGAATATTCCAGTCCGTATTGCAGATCTGAACCGTCAGAGAAAAGAACTGCTGACACTGCCGCCGGAAAAAACGATGCAGCGAATTCTCGAGTCGGCCCAACCGGCGGCCCTGGTGCACTCCTTCCCGGAGCAGGATCTCTTTTTACTGATTCACGACATTGGAGCCGAAGACGCCCTGCCGCTGCTGGCACTTGCTTCCGAGCGGCAGTGGGAATACGTGCTGGACATCGAGACCTGGCACCGGGACCGCATCGAGACGGCGACGCTAATCAGGTGGTTCGATCGGCTCTACCGGATCGACGCCCGGCGAACGATCAAATGGCTGATCGAACAAAAAACCGAGCTGCTCACGCTGTTTCTCTTCAAGAACATCGAGGTGAGGGTCTGCGAACACGATCAGGATCCATCAGAGTTTGGGGAAGACTTCTTTACGCTCGACAGTGTCTTCTATGTGCGGATCACCGGTCCGCTCTTTGCCTCCGAATCGGAACTTGGCGACATCGAGAAAAAGAACTACCGTGTTTTCCTCACGAAATTGATTCAAAGCTTAGCGGCCTTTGACCACGTTGCCTACCAGACGCTACTGCTGGAGGCGGCTTACACCATACCGGCCGAAAGCGAAGAAGAGGCCTACCGTCTGCGAAACGTCAGATTGGCAGAGAAAGGTTTCCTTCCCTTCGAAGAGGCCGTGGGCGTTTATCAACCCCTCACTGCGCGGCAACTATCCAGACGAAACCATAAGATTCTGCCCGGAACGGCGGCCGAGATCAGTGTGCCCGTTCCTCTCTACCCGGCGGGAGTGCTCGAAAGCGGCAGCATCTTTTCCGGTGCACTGGCCCAAATCGAAACCGGGACTGTTTTGGAGCAGCTGCAGACCGAATTCGCCGGACTTTGCAATCGGATCATCGCGGCCGATTTTGCCCCGGTTCACAGTAAAGAAGACCTGCGGGCGGTGGTGAAAAAGGCCGACGGCTTCCTGTCGATTGGCCTGGAGACCTTAGCGGCCGAAACAGAGGCGAACGGCCATTCGGTCACCAATCTGTCGGCGGCTTTGGTTCAACGTCACCCGTTGTCCGATATTTTCAAGGTCGGTTATGGGCGGGTACTTGAATTGAAATGGAGTGCTCAGCGTTGGCTGGATCGATCCTGGTTTGCCGGCCAGGGACTTTCCCTGACGTTTTGGGGCGAGGATTGGCTGGGCGTTCTGGGCGGTTTGCTGGTCAAGAAACCGATGTTCTTCGACAATTATGTCTCCGGCCGCTTGTACCGGGATTTCGGCACCGTCGACGAGCTGCGGCAGACAGCCGCCGCGTTGGATGCCGTCATGGCCTGCGACCACCTCTTCTCGCGGCTGGCCATACCGCCGGAATTGCTGTCTGCACCTCGGTTTTTAATCTATAAAAACCTCGTTCTGACCCTTTGGGCGCTCGACCGGGTCGGCTGCACCGAGAAAAATCGGTTTCTGACCAAGGCCGAATTCAGGCTGTTTTTTGAACAGCTCTGGCAGAGCAATGACCGGCCGCGCCGTGTCGCTCTGGGCGTGAAGCAGTCCTTCCTTTCGTGGCTCTGCCGGCTGACCGGAATGCGTTCCCACGAGATCACCGATAAGCTCGGGCCGGTGCTGGAGAGCTTGTTTTTGGAAATCGAAGAGGAGTACGGCCAGGTCGATACAGCAGATCTCGACCCCAGATTTATTCACCTCTTCCTCATAGAACGCTAAGGGTTCACGAAATAATAAATTCACATTTTGGAATGTCTATTTTTCAAAGACCGGCGGGCGGGTGAACGGATGGAAAACGGCTTCGGTCAGTATGGGGCAGGAACTTGGCCGCCGAAAAACGGTTCATGAAATCCTGGTTGACATTGAGCTCGAGATAGGTGATGCGGTCCCGAATTTGGTCGATTTCTTCCAGGCGACAATCCGAGCTCAGCAGCAAGGTGGCGCCGCCGAGGGAACTGTTGCCCAGCGGCTTGAAAGCCTTCAGCGGCAGGTCCGGCAGCATACCGATGCCGATGGCCGAGGCCGGTTGGATGAAGGTGCCGAAGGTGCCGGCGACGTAGAACGTAGCGATGTCCTCCAACCGGATGCCGACCGTGCCCGTGATGGTCTCGAGAATCGTATACATGGCGGCTTTAGAGCGGATGAGGCTGTCGAGATCCATTTGGCTGATGGTCAGGGCTTTGCCGGTGGCGGAGTCTGTGGCAGGCACTACGATCAGGTGCTCGGTGCCGTCGACGTCAATCAGTCGATCGCCGCACGCCCGCGGTTGAAATCGGCCGCGAAAGTCGATCAGACCGCCGAGAAAGAGCTGAGCGGCAAGGTCAATCAGTCCCGATCCGCAAATGCCGTGCGGCGGCAGATCCGCGATGGTGCGAATTTCGAAACGCTTTGCCGTGCGATCGAAGCGCACGCGATCGATGACACCGGGTGCGGCCAGCGTGCCCATGCGGGTCACCCCGCTTTCCAAAGC
>JBATHN010000263.1:0-2955 GCA_049666885.1 Desulfobacterales bacterium | reverse complement strand
AGCACGAACACCAGGGCCAGTCCGAGAATGCCGTTCCTGACCAGGAGTCCCAGCCGTTGGCGGTATATTTCCGATCGATCGCTGCGCAGATCGATGGACAACCCGGCGGGCAGGGTGCCTTTCAACTCCGTCACCACCCGCTTGACGGCATCGGATACCATTAGGGGGGTTTGTTCCCCCACACGGTAAACATCGATGAGAACGGCCGGCTGGCCGTTGTAGGTGGCCTCCCTGTCGGTCTCTTCAAAGCTGTCTTTGATAACGGCGAGGTCCTCCAGCAAAATTCGCGTGCCGTCAGCTGTCGTGATGATGGAAATGGGACCGAATTCGCGTCCGAAGTCCCGTCGCTCCTTCAGGCGCACAAGAACGTCTCCACCGGGGGTCTTTATGGCACCCCCGGGCACCTCCACACTGGCCTGTTGGACGCGCTGCGCCACTTCGCCGAGGGTCAGGCTGTAGGTGCGCAGTATGTCCTGCGGGATTTCGATGGTGATTTCATGCGCGCGAACATTCTGCAATTCCACCTGCGTGATATCGGAATCCTGCAAGAGGCGTTCCCGCACGACTTCGGCGTACTCCCGTAACACATGTTCGTTTTGATCGCCGTATAGGGCCAGAGAAACGACATAGCGTTTGCGGGAGGCGATGGTGACCTGCGGTTCTTCCGCCTCTTCCGGGAATGAAGAGATCCGGTCCACCTCGGCCTTGATGTCCTGTGCCAGCCGTTGAATGTCTTCGCCTTCGATCATCTCCACCGTCACGGTACCCGAACCCTCGCGGGCGTTAGAGGTGACCTTTTCAATTCCCTCCAGACCGGATACGGCTTCTTCGATGGCCAGCAGGATGCCCCGTTCCACTTCCTGCGGGCTGGCCCCGGGATAGGGGACGGTGATGGTCACGATGTCGAGTTCGAAATCGGGAAAGACTTCCTGTTTGATGCGGGTAACCCAGAACAATCCGCCCAGCAGCAGCACGAGCATGAGCAGGTTGGCGGCCACTGAATGACCGGCCATCCAGGAGATAGGGCCTTTGTCGGCCGATACCGATCGGTTTTTATGGTCGTCCACTTTAAGGGCCTCAGTTTTTTCGATCTTCGGTGACGTCGACGGTTATGGACGCCTGGCCTCTATCCGGTTTTGACTGCAGCTCCATGCCTTCCACCGGTGCGGGCAAATCCGAAACGATGAGCAGTTCTCCGGCCTGCAAATCGTTTTGCAGCACCACTGTTCGTTCATCTCTCCAGACAGGCGACACCGTTCGGATGGAGAGCGTCTTGTCGGTGTTCATGATCCAAACGGTACTGTCGTCTCGCAGTGCCGCGCGCGGGACGACAAACACGTCGTCCAATTGGCGGCCTTCCACTTCCACGCGCACATACTCTCCGATCAACAGGGGAGGAGCGGTTTGCCGGCCTGACTGTAGTCGCAGCGGATCCTTGACTTCGATCAGAATACGGGCCATGCGGCCTTCAGCGGCCAAATCCCCCATGAGGCGGATTACCGTTCCTTCGACGGCGTGTCCACCGGCATAGTGAATCTTGGCGGTGGATCCTGTCTCGCCGGTTCGCTGAGGGATTCGGATCCACTCCAGGCGATCGACGGGTATCGACGCTTGGACCCAGTATACATCCGTTCCCACCAGTTCGGCCAAAGGCTTCTGAGCGGCAACCTGAGATCCCACGTCGACAGATTTTGACCGTACGATCGCATTGAATGGTGTCGTAAGCCGGGTGCGCGTGAGATCGAGGGCGGCCTTTTCAACCGTGGCCTTTGCGGACGCTACGTCGGCCCTGGCCTTGTCAAGGTGCGGTTTGCGCAGGGCCAAATCGGATTTAGATTCTTTTCCTTTGCGGGTGCTGCCGAGCAGCTGCCATTCCCGCTGTGCCACTTGTTGGCGGCCCAACTCCAACTCCAATTCGAACTCGGCTTTGGCCAGGTCACTCTTGCTCTGCGCCAGGGCGAGTTTGTAGTCCGCATCGTCCAATCGAATGATGCTGTCGCCTTGCTTCAGAAAGCCGCCTTCTGCAAACTCGGGGTTTATGGCCACAACTTGACCGGACACTCGGGATTCGAGCACGACCGTGCGGGCCGGGACGACCATACCCATGGCGGTGACGACGACCCGGTGGGCCATGCTTTGCAGCGGCTGAGTTTCGACCACCGGTACCCACTTCACCGGCGGACGTCTTTGGGGCTTGGAGGCCGACTTCTGCAAATAGGTAGCGCCGGCAATTCCGATGAGGACAATGGCCACTGCGGCCAGAATGCGCAACAGTCTTTTCCACCAACGCACCGGGGGGGGTTCCAACGACACTTCGGGACGGTTTCGGTCCTGGATCATGGTTATCCTTGTGACGGTTCACTGGGGCTGCGGTTACCGATGTTCTCCCTTTGCATTTCAAACGGCGTCAGCTCTTGCGGCCACGTCCCGCCCAAGGCCCGGTAGAGTTGGACTCTTGAGGTGAGCAGGTCGGCCTGACGCCGGATCAGGTCTCTTTCGAGACCCTGAACCGTCAACAGTTGTGTTAATACCGGCAGGTAGTCATTTAATCCGTTTTGGTAGCGCACACCCGCCTCTTCCAGTGCGCTGCGGGCAGTGGCGACCACCTGCTCAAGCCCCTGAATGTGCTCCCGCTGTTTGGCCTCGCTGACCAGAGCGTCTTCGACTTCTTTGACGGCCGTCAGAACCGTGTTGTAGTACGTTGCCAGGTTTTCATCGGCCAACGCCTGGGTTCGGTCGACCTCGGCCGCCAGCCGGCCGCCGTCCAGTATCGGAACGGTCAGGTTGGCCGCCAGACTCAGCAGCCAGTTGCTGAACAGCAGATCGAGATCGCCCTGACCATACCGGGCCCTGGCCGTCAGGCTTAGAGCCGGTAGGCGTGCGGCCCGCGCAGACGCAATCTGCCAATCGGCCGCTTCGAGTCGCAGTCCCGCGCTTCTCACGTCAGGACGGGCC
>JBATHN010000262.1:0-2287 GCA_049666885.1 Desulfobacterales bacterium | reverse complement strand
GGCTCCGCGCTGCCGAAGGGCCTCTGCCGGGCGGCGCTCGATCTGGGCGTCAACCTCTACACCGGCTACGGCATGTCGGAAACCTGTCCGGTCCTGACCCTGGCGCATCTCAAACCGCACATGATGGGCTGGGACCTGGATCGGCAGGTCGACATCCGCTGCCGGACCGGGTTGCCGATACCCAACGTGGTGCTCGACATCCTCGATCCGGACGGGAAACCGCTGCCACACGACGGCCAGGCGACCGGCGAGGTGGTGGTCCGCTCCCCCTGGCTGACCCAGGGCTACTTGAAGGAGCCTGAGCGCAGCGAAGAACTGTGGCGCGGCGGCTGGTTGCACACCGGTGACGTCGGTTTCATCGACGCGGAAGGCTATCTGAAGATCACCGATCGGATCAAGGACGTCATCAAGTCCGGCGGCGAATGGGTTTCATCGCTGACCCTGGAGGACATCATCAGCCAGCACGAAGCCATCAGTGAAGCCGCGGTCATTGCCGTGCCGGACGAGAAGTGGGGGGAACGTCCCCTGGCCCTGGTGGTGCTGAAAAAAGAGTTCGCAGGCAAGGTGAAGGAAGAAGACCTGCTGAACTTTCTCATGAAATTTGTACAGAACGGGACCATCCCCAAATTCGGCGTACCCAGCCAGGTGCTGCTGGTCGAGAGCATCGCCAAGACCAGCGTCGGTAAAATCAACAAAAGAGCCCTGCGCAAACAGTTCCGATAAACGGAGGACAAAATGACCCTTGAAGAAGCCATCAAGACGGCCCTTGACTACGAAAACAGGATTCGCGACCTTTATCATGAGGGTGCGGAGCAGACCAAAGATCCAACCGGAAAGAAGATCTTCCGGGCCCTCGCCGATGATGAGCAGCGACACGTGGATTACCTGAATCATAAACTCGAACAGTGGCGGACTACCGGTACGGTCACTTCAGAACATCTGGCATCTGCCATACCGCCGAAGCAGGTGATCGAGAAGGAGGCGGCCAAGTTGCGAACACGCATGGTCACGGACGACCGCGGGCTGAAACAGCAGATGCTGAGCAAGGCCCTCAAACTGGAGATCGAAACCAGTGACTTCTACCGGCAGATGGTGGCGCAGCTGCCGGCAGAGGGACAGACTTTGTTCTCCCGCTTTCTCGAGATCGAGAACAACCATATCGACGCCGTTCAGTTCGAGCTCGACCACTATGGCCGTTCCGGATACTGGTTCGACTTCGAGGAGTTCGACATGGAAGCCGGCTAATCAGCTAGTGCCCATCCGCGGTTTCATAAAGGGCACTGATAAGTTTCCGATCCATAAATCATTAAAGGTTGGAAAACGTTGACCACTAATGGAGGCACATGATGATTCTGAAATTTTTCAACCGGCGCTCTCCCCGCCAAATTTTTCCTCTTTTTCTTCTCTTCATCCTATCCAACGGCTGTGCGCAACTCCATCTCTCCGAGGCGGCGGCCAACGATCCATTTACATATGAAAAGGCAATCGATGAAGCCCGTAAGCTTTCGATGTCCCCTTTCAAGGTTCCTACCGGTGATGTGCCGGACCGGCTCTTGAAGATCGACTACGACGACTGGCGGGACATTCGCTTCAAGCCTCCCAAGGCTCTCTGGCGCGATGAAAATCTTCCTTTCACGCTGCAGTTTTTTCATCCGGGCCTTTATTTTGATCGGACGGTGAGCATCAACGTGATCGAACCGGGCGGCACCATCCGTCCGGTTCGCTTTTCGAAAGACCTCTTCGATTACAAGAAGAAGAGGGTCGCGGATCTTGTCCCCGATGACTTAGGGTTTGCAGGGTTTCGTATCCACTATCCCATCAACACGCCGGAATATCAGGACGAAGTGGCCGTGTTCCTCGGGGCCAGCTATTTTCGGGCGGTGGGCAAGTACATGAACTATGGCCTTTCAGCCAGAGGTCTGGCAATCGACACCTACCTGCCGACCGGGGAAGAGTTTCCGTATTTCCGCAAATTCTGGATTCAAAAACCAGCACGCGACGCGAAGGAAATCACTCTCTATGCCATTCTCGACGGCCCGAGCATTGCCGGCGCCTATCAAATCGTCATCCACCCCGGAAAAGAAACGATGATGGATGTCAAAAGCACACTTTTTCCCAGGAAAACGATTGAACAACTCGGCATTGCGCCGATGACGAGCATGTTTTTTTACGGCGAAAACACCTCACTGCGGCCGGTGGACGATTTCCGGCCTGAAATTCACGACACCGACGGCTTGATGATCGAGACGGGCTACGGAGAGTGGATCTGGCGACCGCTGGTGAATCC
>JBATHN010000261.1:0-2943 GCA_049666885.1 Desulfobacterales bacterium | reverse complement strand
TGCCGATATTGAACGGATCGTCAACTCCCAATCTCTATCTGGCCCTGGTCCACTATCCGGTGATCAATAAGCACGGCGATGTCATTGCCTCGGCTGTCACCAATCTGGACGTGCATGATATCGCCCGTGCCGCTGCGACATACGGACTCCGTGGGTTTTACATAGTCACCCCGCTGGTGGATCAAGTCACCCTGATACGCCGGTTGATATCCCATTGGACAACCGGGGCGGGCGCAACCTACAACCCGCAGCGACGCCATGCGTTGGAACTGGTGCGAATAAAAGAAAATCTGGACGACGTGGTGGCGGACATCCGCGGCGACATCGGGAGTGCAGCGCTGCCGCAAACGGTTGTAACCAGCGCCAGAAACCAAAGACCGGTGATCGGCTTCGAGACGCTGCGCCGCATGATCGGTGAGGGGCCCCCTTACCTGCTGGTCTTCGGAACGGCCTGGGGATTGACTGAAACACTGATTTCAGCTGCGGATTTCGCCCTTGCGCCGGTGAAGGGACCCACCACCTACAATCATTTGTCGGTGCGTTCGGCGGTAACGGTCATCCTGGATCGGCTTCTGGGCCGGAAATGACGCGGGCCCGCCGAATCTTTCGACCCCGGTCGCATGGTGCCGGAGTGCAACGAGTGGTGTATAAAAAAAATTTTAACATATCAGGATTTATGGAGGTCCAATGGAGAAGATCAAACAGCTGGAAAGGGAAATGATGCGGCTTGACCTGCCGGACTTTACGCCCGGTGATACGGTCAAGGTACATGTTAAAATCAAGGAAGGTGAAAAAGAGCGGATCCAGGTATTCCAGGGAGTTGTCATCAGCAAGCGCAAGGGGATGGCCGGTGCCTCTTTCACGGTGCGAAAGGTATCCTACGGCGTGGGCGTCGAACGGATTTTTCCGCTGCACTCGCCCGTCATCGAAAGACTCGAGATCATCACCAAAGGCCGGGTGCGTCGGGCCAAAATATACTACCTGCGCAAACTCAGAGGCAAAGCGGCGCGGTTGAAGGAGCGCCGTTTTTAGAACCCCCCGCACAGCGAATGGCACACTTATTTTTTCTTGAACCCCAAGTGGGCGCCGCAGGAAATCGCGAGAGGGAAACATGCCTTCTATTAAAAGGAACCGACCCCCGATTTCAAAGTGCGCCGACCGCACGTATCGCCGGCCGGTCGCCAAATTGTCGTGTTTCGACCGAATCGATGGTACTGTTGCCGATCGGGCCGCAACGGCCCGCATGGCGATAGCGGACCCCTGGGTCTATGAAAAGAAGGCGTGGGCCGACGGCCATTTGACGATTGCGGGTATCGACGAAGCCGGTCGCGGTCCGCTGGCCGGACCGGTCGTGGCTGCGGCCGTGATCCTTCCGGATCGATTTCCGTCCGCAGAGGTCACCGACTCCAAACAACTGTCGCCGGTCCAGCGCGACAGGCTCTACGAACTGATTTACTCCCAGGCGGTGGCCGTCGGCATTGGAATCGTCGATGCCCTTGAAATCGATCGCATCAACATTCTGCGGGCCTCCCTCCTGGCAATGGCCATGGCCGCTTTAAACCTCGACCCGTCGCCGGACTGCCTGCTTGTCGACGGCAACTTCCCGATTCCGCTTCCGTTGGCCCAGCAAACAATTGTCAAGGGTGATGCGTTGAGCCTGTCGATAGCCGCGGCATCGATCGTGGCCAAGGTCACCCGCGACCGCTTGATGGGTCGTTACGATCAGGATTATCCACAGTACGGTTTCGCCGGTCACAAGGGGTATGCCACCCACGCCCATCGGCAGGCGATTGGCCGACACGGTTGCTGCCCCATTCACCGGCGCAGTTTCAAAGGTGTCAAGGAATTCTCAGGGCCACCCAAAGCGCGACAATTGCCGCTGACGGCCGACGATGGTTGATCGAAGACAACAGTTCGGCAAGACCGGTGAATCGATTGCCGCCCGGTTTCTGCGAAAAATGGGCTACCGCATCCTCGAACAGAACTATCGAACCGTGCTCGGGGAAATCGACATCATCGCCAGAGACCGTGACACCCTGGTATTCGTGGAGGTCAAGGCCCGCACCTCCGGGCGTTACGGAAATCCCAAAAGCGCGGTCACGCCCCGAAAACAGCGTAAGATCTCAATGGTCGCCCTGCACTACCTCAAATCCACCGCCCAGAGCCGGGTCAAGGCCCGCTTCGATGTGGTCGCCATCCACTCCGCCAGCACCGCACCGCAAATCGAATTGATCAAGAATGCGTTCGAACTCGCTTACGAATAGAAGCACCGAAGCCAACGGAACGCTTTACGTCTTGGCAACGCCAATCGGTAATCTCCAGGACATCACCCTGAGAGCCCTGGACGTCCTGCTGTCCGTCGACTTCATCGCCGCGGAAGATACCCGCCACACCGGTCGGCTGCTGAAAGGCCGCAACCCCAAGGGTCGTTTCATATCCTACCACGAGCACAACGAAGAGAAACGCACGCCGCTGCTGCTCGAAAAGCTGGAAGCCGGATTCTCGGTGGCCGTCGTTTCCAATGCCGGAACCCCTTCGATCTCTGACCCGGGATTCCGGTTGGTCGAGAGCGCCGTTGCGCGCAACATCCCCGTTTCTCCCGTTCCAGGCGTCTCGGCCGCCATTGCCGCTCTCAGTGTGTCGGGCCTACCGACCGACTCCTTTGTTTTCATCGGTTTCTTGCCCCGCAAGAAAGGCCGGCGCACCGATCAGCTGACATCACTGCGCGACATGCCCCGCACCATGATATTCTACGAGTCGCCGAAACGGATTTCCCGCCTGCTCGATGACCTCCTGACCGTGATGGGCGATCGGTCGGCCGTTCTGGGTCGCGAAATGACCAAGCTCCACGAGGAGTTCCTGCGGGGCCGACTGTCCGAGTTGATCGCGCTTCTTGAAGAACGCCGAGATATCAAAGGCGAGTGCACGCTCGTGGTGTCCGGC
>JBATHN010000260.1:0-3360 GCA_049666885.1 Desulfobacterales bacterium | reverse complement strand
GATCATATCGGTCCGGGCCCTGAGAGAAAACAGGCGGCTCATGGTGCTCATGAGGGCCAGGCGTCCGAGAAATTCACCTTCTTCACAGTCCCGGATAACGATTTCCTTACCATCATCTACATGGAGGAGGCGTGCGCTACCTGAAATGATGTAGTACGCCTGCTCATCCTCATCGTCTTGTTGAAACAAGAAATCACCGCTCTTGAATTTTTCCCGGATGCAAAGGTAGGCAAATACCTTCGTTGCCTCAAGCGGCAGTCCTGAAAAAAAGTCGATCTGCCTTAGAATGTTCAAATTTTCCTGGTACTCGCTGGTGGCTCCGTCTTCATTTTTTTCCATATTCGAGTTCATACAAGAGACCTTTCTTGGCAATGAGTTCGGCATAGGTCCCGGTTTCACAGATTTTGCCGGCCTTCATCACTGCCACTTTATCGAAGTTCTTAATGATGTCGAGACGGTGAACCACTGAAATCAACGTGCTTTTGCCCTTCCAGCGGTTTTCCAGCAAATTCTGGATACGCGTCTGTGACTTGTTGTCCAGTGCCGAGGTGGCTTCATCCAGAATCAATACCGGCGGCTTTTTTAGCAGGGCCCGGGCAATCGAGAGCTTCTGCCGCTGACCACCCGAGAGACGGTCCCCCTTGCTGCCGACCTCGAACTGCATCCCGATTTCGATAATGGTTTCGAGAAAATCTTCTTCGATCAGCAGGTGGACGATGCTTTGGTTGATTTTTTCCTGGGCGAACGGATTGAAAATATTAATCTTTCCGAAAAAGATGTTGTTCAGAATCGTTTGCGAGTAGATGTATTGTGACATCTGAAAAAAAGTGACGGCATCCGGGTCATCCGCGCTTATCTTTTCTCTGAAAAGATGCCGACCCTCAAGGATCAGGGCTTCCAGAACCTCCGGAAGTGCCACCGTTTTGTGAATTCCGGGTGTGAAGCGCAGTGCCAGCTCGAGGAGCTTGGTACGGTCCGCGTCCTCGAGCTGCCGGAGTTTGGCCTTTTTGGAGCGTTCGACGATTTTCCGAAAGTCGTTCAACTCCTCCGGAGCTATCGGACTCTGTTCGAAGAATAACTTGTCCGGCGGGAGGTTGACCAGGATGTCGACCATCTGCTCGGCCAGTCGAGTGCCGAGGCGCATCAGCGGCCGTGTGAGTTGGGCTTCCTCCAGGAAACGGAGGAAGTAAGTGTTTTGCGGCAAATTGATGGGGGTGAACTCATCACTGTTGGCCGCACCGAACGTCAGGTTCTCCGCGACGCTGGAAAAATAAAGATACCGGTTCTCGTCGAAGAATTCGACATATTCCGCCAGCTTATTCCCGAAACTGCGCTGGAAGCTTTCTCTGGTGCGCAACACTCTGGACGCCAATTCCTGATCCTGGTCGATTTTAAGGACGGTATTGAGGCCGAAGCGCAGGACATCGACGAAAATTCCGGTTTGCTGTAACACCGCGATGATGTCATCGAGGGTCGGCATCCGGTCGCTGCCGCCGCTTTGGCCGCCATCGGTATTGGCCAGGCAGCCGTAAAGCAGGTTTTCCTGTATGGTGCCGGAAAATATAAACGGGTTCTGGGAAACAAATCCGACATTCCGGGTCATGTCCTTTTTCGACAACTCCTCTACCTCTTTGCCGTCCAGCAGAACATGCCCGCCGGTATAGCGGTAGAGCTGGCCGATGCACTGGGCCAGCGTACTCTTGCCGCTGCCCGAAAATCCGACCAAAGCCAGGTTTTGGCCCTGTCCGAGAGAAAATGAAATGTCGTCGAGCAGGTGAATGCCGCTTTCGGTCGAAAACGAGAGGTTTTGCACCTCGAGGTCGCCCCGAAATACATACGGTTCGCGATCGGGCGGCTCGATGAGGTGGTCCGGTTCGAGATCGAAGTATTCCATGGTGCGTCTGTACTGGACACTGGCGTCCTGCTGCACCTGGTACATTTCGACCAATTCTTTCCAGGGCGTATAGAGCTTCTCCTGAGCCGAAAGAAATGCGACCAGGGACCCCAGCTCCAGCTGTCCTTTCATCGCCAGGTAGCCGCCGAGCAGAAAGATAAGAAAAGGGCTCAGATTCGTGAAGAAGTTATTCAGGACCTTTATGGTTTGGGAATAGAGGGTCCAGAGGATCCGAATCCGCATCAGCTTGTCGACTAAAAAATCGAATTTGTTGTTTTCAATCCAGTAGGCGCCGTTACCGTGAATCTCGTGTATCCCGGTGACGGCCTCGGCAATTTTACCTGCCATCTGGCGAGAAGTGTCCACACGCCGTTTGTTCTGCTGGTTGGCGCGCTTTTGCAAAATGGGCAAGAGAACGACTACCACGGGGTAGATGCTGAGAGACACGAGCGCCAGTAGAGGGTTGAGCCATAAAAGGTACGCGGCAAAAGCCAGCAGCGTGAGGATGTTGGTTACCGGAACGGAGATGGCCATCCCGACGAAATTGCCGGCAAGGGGCAGCTCAGTCGTCAGGGCTGAAACCACCAGACCGGGTTGCGTTTTGCGAAAAAAGCTGAGCGGTAGTGTCAGAATATGGCGATAGAGGTCCTTGCGCATTCCGGCCAGGGCCCGCTGGGCAATCAAGGTCTGGATGTAGTTGATCAGGTATTTCAAAGCTCCCTGAGCGATCACGGCTATCAGATAGACGCCACAGTAAATCAATAATAGATCGATCTTCCTCAAATATATCGCTTCATTGACTATCCGTTTCTGCATTTCAAGGGGGACGACCCGACTGAAGACGGTGATCAGAATGATGAAAATAAGCAGAAACTGTAACTTCGGATTTGTTGTTAAGACCCAAGACCAGAGGGTCCTCTTGACCACTGGAGGTTGCTCGGTTTTCATGGGTAAAAATCCCGCTTTTTGTCAGATGAATCGGTTTTTTAATACGCTTGACTTTTGGCAGAGAAATGAAGAAGAAGCCGAATGTCGCTTCGGAACTGGTTTTGCCAAAACGTCCCGCTGGAAGGCAGTACCCGCGATCATCGTTTCCCTAACCTGTTTTAGGACTTATGATCTCAACAGATGAAGAAGGGAGATTTTCAGCCTGCGTCGGGCGGTCCGAGAGTTGAACTGAGCATTTTATTAGTGCCTAAACTGATCAGTTCTATGTTCAGGGTTCAGCCCAGCCGCTGGCCTGAAAAGCGGCCAGTTTGATCGAGAAAGAAACTATGCCATTTTGGCGTAGTTTCATACGAGCGTTTAAGGAAGGACTTCAATCCTTCAACCCTGAACGGGGAACAGTGAACCTTTTAACCTATATCGCTTCAATCCTTCAATGTAATACGGAAAAAAGGTGGGCACCTCCACCCGGATGAACGGTTGCAAAAGACGGCTGAAACTCGCCGCCAATGGGCTGAACC